>NZ_BAAJYS010000056.1:0-18757 GCF_057543315.1 Acidovorax sp. KPB24-07 | reverse complement strand
ATGCCGGCGGATTTCATGCCTGTATTGCTACTAAATTCGTAGCAGATCACGTTTTTGTGACTTGTGGGGCCGGGTGTGCATCGCGGCACTGTCCGACGACAAAGGGCGTCTTGGCTGACGGAGGGCCGGGGCCCGGTCGAGCCACCATCGGCGGGTCGCCCGCGCCGCGGGCCCGCATCCGATTCAGGGAACGCATGGCATCCAAAGACAAAGAGAAAGAAAAAGACAAACCCGCCGGTCCGGCCGTGAGCGAGAAGGACATCAAGGCGCAGCGCGATCTGTGCGTGCTGGGACCGCACGGCGACCTGCGCCTGGCCTCGGTCACCATCGACGGGTACAGCCTGGAGCTGCGCGACGGCGACGGCTTTGTGGGCGACAACGCCAGCCGCACCGCCTTCCGCGAAATGCTCGATGCCTGGCGCAAGCTCTATACCGACATGGCCGGCAAGGACCCGCTGGGCAGCAAGCCCACGCGCGAGATCAGCAAGCAGCGCCTGGACGAGCTGCTCGAAAAGGACGGCACCGCCGCCCGCGCCATCGAGGCTGCCTCGGAGGACTACGCGCTGCAGCTGTCCCACGTGGTGCAGTGCTTTCTCAAGCACAAGACGTGGCGCGGCGTGAAGCGCGTGATCATCGGTGGGGGCTTTCACCAGAGCGAAGTGGGCGAGAGGGCCATCGCCCGGGCCGCCGAAATCCTCAAGAAGGAAAAGACCTCCGTCGAACTGCGCACCCTGCACCACCACGCGGACGAGGGTGGCCTGATCGGCTGGGTGCACCTGGCGCCGCCGGCGCTGCTGCAGAGCTACGACGCCATCCTGGCTGTGGACATCGGCGGCACCAACGTGCGCTGCGGCATCGTGCAGACCCACCTGCACAGCGCGCCCGACATGTCCAAGGCCGAGGTGCTGATCCGCGAGAAGTGGGGCCATGCCGACGACGCCCCCAAGCGCGACGAACTGGTCGAAGGCATCGCGGAGATGCTGGAAGACCTCGTGGCCCATGCCGAGAAGGAAAACATCCGCCTCGCGCCCTACGTCGGCGTGGCCTGCCCGGGGCTGGTCTGCGAAGACGGGTCGCTGGCGGGCGGCACGCAGAACCTGCCGGGCAACTGGGAGAGCATCCGTTTTCACCTGCCGCGCGACCTGTGCGAGCGCCTGCCCTACATCGGCCAGGGCCGCACGCAGGTCTGCCTGCACAACGATGCGGTGGTGCAGGGCCTGTCGGAGCTGCCTTTTACCACCGACGTGAAACACTGGGCCGTGCTCACCGTGGGCACGGGCCTGGGCAACGCCAGCTACACGAACCGCGCGGACGGCTGAGCCGCAGGCCCGCGCCGGGCGGGGCAGGGCGCGGAAGACCCGCAGGACAGGGCAGGGCCGATCTCCGGCGCCTTGGGCGGGCGCCGCGCTGCCCAATAGGGCGGGCCGCCCTCCGGCATGCCCCGAAACCTATAATCGACGTCCCCAGCCCTCGCCGGGACTTCATGGGCCTCACATGCGTTGAGGCACCTCGGCACCCCACCAGATTCCAAGATGAGCCAGCCCACTTCCAGCGTCGCAGACATCCGCAAGACTTTCCTCGACTTCTTCGCGTCGAAGGGCCACACCATCGTTCCGTCGAGCCCGCTCGTGCCGGGCAACGACCCGACGCTGATGTTCACGAACTCGGGCATGGTGCAGTTCAAGGACGTGTTCCTGGGCACCGACAAGCGTCCTTACCAGCGCGCCACCTCCGTCCAGGCCTGCCTGCGTGCGGGTGGCAAGCACAACGACCTGGAGAACGTGGGCTACACGGCCCGCCACCACACGTTCTTCGAAATGCTGGGCAACTGGAGCTTTGGCGACTACTTCAAGCGCGAATCGCTGAAGTGGGCCTGGGAACTGCTCACCGAGGTCTATCAGCTGCCGGCCGAACGCCTGCTGGCCACCGTCTACGAAGAGGACGACGAGGCCTACGACATCTGGACGAAGGAAATCGGCCTGCCGCCCGAGCGCGTGATCCGCATCGGCGACAACAAGGGCGGCCGCTACAAGTCCGACAATTTCTGGATGATGGCCGACACGGGCCCCTGCGGCCCCTGCAGCGAAATCTTCTACGACCACGGCCCCGAGATCCCCGGCGGCCCGCCCGGCAGCCCTGACGAGGACGGTGACCGCTTCATCGAGATCTGGAACAACGTGTTCATGCAGTTCGACATGGCCGAGGACGGCTCCGTCAAGCCGCTGCCCGCACCATGCGTGGACACGGGCATGGGCCTGGAGCGCCTGGCCGCCATCCTGCAGCATGTGCACAGCAACTACCAGATCGATCTGTTCGATGCGCTCATCAAGGCCGCGGGCCGCGAGACCCACACGGCCGATCTGTCCAACCCGTCGCTGAAGGTGATCGCCGACCACATCCGCGCGACCTCGTTCCTCATCGTGGACGGTGTGCTGCCGAGCAACGAAGGCCGTGGCTACGTCGAACGCCGCATCGTGCGCCGCGCCATCCGCCATGGCTACAAGCTGGGCCAGAAGACGCCTTTCTTCCACAAGCTCGTCAAGGACCTGGCCCAGCAGATGGGCGACGCCTACCCCAAGCTGCGCGAGCAGGAGCAGCGCATCACCGACGTGCTCAAGACCGAAGAGGAGCGCTTCTTCGAGACGCTGGCCAACGGCATGGAAATCCTGGACGCCGCCCTGGCCGGCGGCGCGAAGGTGCTGCCCGGCGATGTGGCCTTCAAGCTGCACGACACGTACGGCTTTCCGCTCGACCTGTCGGCCGACGTGTGCCGCGAGCGCGGCGTGACCGTGGACGAGGCCGGTTTCGCCGAAGCCATGAACAAGCAAAAGGCCCAGGCCCGCGCGGCCGGCAAGTTCAAGATGGACAAGGCGCTGGAGTACACCGGCGACGTCAACCGCTTCACCGGCTACGAGCAACTGGCCGAGAAGACCGCCAAGATCACTGCCATCTATGTGGACGGCGTCGGTGTGGCCGCGCTGCGCTCGGGGCAGGAGGGCGTCGTGGTGCTCGACACCACGCCGTTCTACGCCGAAAGCGGTGGCCAGGTGGGCGATCAGGGCGTCATCGCCAGCGGCTCGGCCCGCTTCGCGGTGGCCGACACGCTCAAGATCAAGGCCGACGTGTTCGGTCACCACGGTAGCCTGGAAGCGGGCACCCTGAACGTGGGCGACACCGTGACGGCCGAGGTGGACACGGCGCTGCGCGCCGCCACCATGCGCAACCACTCCGTCACCCACCTGATGCACAAGGCCCTGCGCGAAGTGCTGGGCAGCCATGTGCAGCAAAAGGGCTCGCTGGTGAACGCCGAGCGCACGCGCTTCGACTTTGCCCACAATGCCCCGGTGACCGATGCGCAGATCCGCGAGATCGAGCGCCGCGTGAACGAGGAAATCCTGGCCAACACCCCCACCGGCGCCCGCGTGATGGACATCGAGTCGGCCCAGAAGACCGGCGCCATGATGCTGTTCGGCGAGAAGTACGGCGAAAGCGTGCGGGTGCTGGACATCGGCACCAGCCGCGAACTGTGTGGCGGCACGCACGTGGCGCGTACCGGCGACATCGGGCTGTTCAAGGTCGTGGCCGAAGGCGGCGTGGCAGCCGGCGTGCGGCGGATCGAGGCCGTCACCGGCAGCAACGCGCTGGCCTATCTGCAGCAACTCGAAGACACCGTGACCCGTGCGGCCAGCGTGCTGAAGGCACCGGTGGCCGAGCTGAACGGCCGCATCGGCCAGACGCTGGACCAGGTGAAGGGGCTGGAGCGTGAAGTGGCCGCACTCAAGGGCAAGCTCGCTTCGGCGCAGGGCGACGAGATGCTCGCCCAGGCGGTGGACATCAAGGGCGTGAAGCTGCTGGCGGCCCAACTGCCCGGCGCGGATGCCAAGACCCTGCGCGACACCATGGACAAGCTCAAGGACAAACTCAAGTCTGCCGTGATCGTGCTGGCGGCCGTCGATGGCGACAAGGTTCAGCTGGCGGCCGGCGTGACCGCCGACAGCGTGGGCAAGGTCAAGGCCGGCGAGCTTGTCAACTTCGTGGCCCAGCAGGTCGGCGGCAAGGGCGGCGGCAAGCCTGACATGGCCATGGCCGGTGGCACCGATGCGTCCGCGGTGCCCGCGGCGCTGGCATCCGTGCAAGGTTGGGTGGGCGAACGCCTCTGATTTTCAGGGCGCCGCAAAAACAAAGGCCCGCATCGCGGGCCTTTGTTGTTTGGCCAGCCGCAGGGCCGGCCGGTCAGAACAGTTCGACGTCGTCGTTGGACACCTTGGTGTGCAGGTGGCCCTGGTCGATCAGCTCGTCGTAGTAGCACACCCGGTTGCGGCCGTTTTCCTTGGCGAAGTAGAGGGCCTGGTCGGCCTGGCCCAGGATTTCGACCGGCGCACCGCGGTCGGTGCACACGAAGCCCAGGCTGACCGTGACCCGGCCCACCTGCGGAAAGTTGTACTCCTGCACCGCCAGGCGGAAGCGGTTGAACACCTTGTGCGCGGTCGACAGCGTGGTCGAGCGCAGCAGCACCACGAACTCCTCGCCCCCGAAACGGAAGATGCGGTCGTGGCTGCGGAAGGATGAGCGCAGGATGTTGGCGATCAGGATCAGCACTTCGTCGCCATACAGGTGGCCGAAGCGGTCGTTGACCTGCTTGAAGTGGTCGATGTCCACCACCGCCAGCCACTGCTGCAGCGGCTCGCTGGTGTCGGCACCGTCTCCGTCCGCGAGCATCTCGTCGGCCGCGATGCGCACGCTGCCGGACACGCCCGCGCGGCGCGCGAACTGCTCGTCGAAGGTCTTGCGGTTGAACAGCCCCGTGAGCGCATCGCGCTCGCTGTAGTCCAGCAGGCTCTGGTAGTTCTGGTAGACGTAGAAGACGCTCTGGATCACGTCCAGCTTGTGCACCGAGAACGGCCGCGACTGCGTCACCTCGATGCAGGCGTGCACCTCGTCGTGCATCCACACCGGCATCCACAGCGTGTGCTCGCCCTTGCGCAGCGAATGCAGCGCGCGCCGCTCCTTCTGCAAGATGCACTCGTGCAGCGCGGCGTATTGGGTGAGGGGCTCGCGGCGGGAATCGGCCGCCGCTTCGGAGTTGGTCGACACCATCTGGCCCTGGTCGCACCAGGTGCGCGGCCGCACGTATGGAATGCCATCGTCCTTGAAGATTTCGAGCGCACGCACCGCCTTGATCGCGGGCAGCTTCTGGAGCGTGGAGAGCACCGACACCTCCAGCCGAAGATGGTCGCGGTGGCCGGTCATTTCGACCAGGTTGTCGAGAATGGGCTTCATGGATGCGTCGATTCTGCAGTCATGCGGTCAACTTCGGCGCACGAACACCACGTCCCATACACCGTGCCCCAGGCGCAGGCCACGGTTTTCGAACTTGGTGAGGGGGCGGTAGTCGGGCTGCGGCGCGTAGCCGTCAGCGGTATTGGCCAATTGGGGCTCGGCCGACAGCACCTCCAGCATCTGTTCGGCGTACGGCTGCCAGTCCGTCGCGCAATGCAGGTAGCCGCCCGGCTTGAGCCGGGCCGCCAGCTTGGCCACCAGCGGCGGCTGGATCAGGCGGCGCTTGTTGTGCTTTTTCTTGTGCCACGGATCGGGAAAGAAGATGTGGATCCCATCCAGCGTGCCGGGCGGCACCATGTGGTCGATCACCTCGACCGCGTCGTGCTGCAGGATGCGGATGTTGGCCAGGCCCTGCTCGCCAATGCGTTTGAGCAGCGCGCCCACGCCGGGCTCGTGCACCTCGCAGCACAGGAAGTTGTCCTGCGGGCGCACGCCGGCAATGTGCGCGGTGGCCTCGCCCATGCCGAACCCGATTTCCAGCACCAGCGGGGCGCTGCGGCCGAACACGGCGGGTGCGTCGATGGGTTGGGGTGCGTAGTCCAGCACGAAGCGGGGGCCCAGCTCTTCGAAGGCCTTGGCCTGGCCGGTGGTGGTGCGGCCTGCGCGGCGCACATAGCTCTTGATGGTCTTGGGATAGGGGACGTCGGCGGGGGCACCGCCGCCCGCGCGCGCAGGGCGCTGCTCGGGGGGATTCGTCGGGCCGGCATCGGCCAGGGGCAATTGCGTTTCTGTCACGGTGAGCGATTGTAGATTCCGGACCATGCCCGCGCCCAGAGCGCCAGCGCATGGCCGACCGGGGTGTCGTTTGGCCGCACCAGCGGCGGCAGGCCCAACTGGTGCGCGGCGGCGGCCAGCGCCTTGACGGGTTCGCGCGTGTCCACCGGCGGCGCGCCGTGCTGCTTGGAGAGCTTGGCACCGTCGGGCGCATACACCAGCGGCGTGTGCAGGTAGCGCGGCGTGGTCAGGCCGAGGGCGTGCTGCAGCAGGATCTGGCGCGGCGTGTTGTCGGCGAGGTCTTCCCCGCGCACGACGTGGGTGATGCCCTGGTCGGCATCGTCCACCACCACGGCGAGCTGGTAGGCCCACAGCCCATCGGCGCGGCGCAGCACGAAGTCGCCGACCGTGCCCGCCACGTCCTGCGATTGCACGCCCAGCCGGCGGTCTTCCCATACCACGCCGTCCCGCGCGACCGAAGGCCCCGCATCGCGCTCGCACGGCCCTGAACGGGGCGGTGATTTTTTCTGAATTTCCGATGCGCGGAACCGCCAGGACCGTGCCGGCCGACCCTGCAGCCCGCCGCGGCAGGTGCCGGGGTAGGGCAGTTCCACATGGGGTTGGCGGACATGGCCGAGCCGGGCCTGGGCCTGCTCGATGTCGCTGCGCGAGCAGGCGCAGGGGTAAGCCTGTCCCTGGGCAAGCAGGCGGTCCAGCGCTTGCTGGTATGGCAGGCCACGCTCCGATTGCCGCATCACCGGACCATCCGGCAGCAGGCCGCAATCGGCCAGCTGGGACAGGATGATGGCGTCGGCCCCGGGCGCGCAGCGCGGGGTGTCGACGTCTTCGATGCGCACCAGCCATTGCCCGCCGCGCCCCCCGTACGCCGAGCGCGCGTCCAGCCAACTGGCCAGCGCCGCCACCAGCGAGCCCGCATGCAGCGGGCCCGTGGGCGACGGCGCGAAACGGCCGATGTAGCGGGAGAGGGCGCCCAGCGTCATGCCACCGCGAGGGCGAGTTCCAGTCCCGAGACGAACGCATCTTCCAGGCGATGGCCCAGGCACCAGTCGCCGCACAGGCCGATGCCGGCCTTGGCATCCCACAGGTGCGAGCGGCCCAGCGGCGCGAGCGTTTGCGCATAGCGCCAGCGGCAGACCTCGGCGTGCGCGGGCTCGGCGCGGATGCCGGTCACCTCGGAGAACGCTTTGGTGAGCTTGGCCTGCACCCGGGCTTCGCCGTCCTCCAGGTGCTCCCGCGACCACGCGGGGCTGGCCTGCACGGTCCAGCGCTCCACCGGGCCGCGCCCGGGCTTGGAGGACTCGCGCGCCAGCCAGGCGATGCGGTGGTGGGTGCTGCGCGCCGCGTTCCACTGCGGTCCCAGCGTGGTCAGGCCCGGCCGCACCGCCTGGGGAAACGCCAGCATGAGGGTCCAGCAGGGGGCGATGGTGACCTGGGCCAGCGGTGCGTGCAGCGATGGCGCAACGGTCGTGCCCGACGCGGTGCCGGAGGCCTGCAGCAGTGCCAGCGCCGGCACCGAAGGTTGCGCGAGCAGCACCGCGTCGAACCCCGCGTGCACCTGCGCCGCGCCATCGGGCGACTCGGTGCGCAGTTGCCAGCGCTTGCCGTCCATGGGGTCGCGTTCGATGCGGGTCACGCGGCAGCCGGTGAGCAGGCGGCCGGCCTGCGACAGCGGCCGCGACCACGCATCCACCAGCGATTGCATGCCAGGGCTGGCAACCCAGTGCGGCTCACCGGGCGGGGGTGCTGCGGCGGCCACGCGGCCAGCCGCGTCGAGCACGCGCACGGTGTTGGCGCTCCAGGGCCGGCACAGGCCGGGCACGGTTTCCAGGGCCCGTTCGAAGCGCGAGTCGCGCACGGTGAAATACTGCGCGCCGGCATCGAAGCTGCCGAAGGCCGTATCCAGCGTGGTGGTGCGTCCACCGGCATTGGGGGCCTTCTCGAACACCGTGACCTCATGGCCTGCCTGGACCAGCGTGCGGGCGCACACGATGCCCGCCATGCCGGCACCGATGACGGCGAAGCGGCGGGCCTGCGCCGAGGGCGGCGTCTGGGGGGATGGGGTCTCCGTGGAGGGGCTGCGTCGCAGCCGTTGCTTGGATCGTTGGGCAGGTGCTGGGGGCATGGGGCCGAGCCTTTCGGAAGCGAAGTTCAGGAGCAGTGAAACAAGGCCCACTCTACACGCGCCGCCCTTGGCGCGCGGCTTCGTGCGCTAGAAATGATGATGGTTTTCGAGCAGTGCCTTGCGCGTGGCGGGGCTTTGCAGTTGGGACAGCCACCACTGCAGCGCCCGGCCCGGCGCGCTGTGGCCCGGTCCGCCCCAGGCGTAGTGCAGCTGCACGTTGCGCCGTGCGCGGGCCACCCGGCGTGTCACGAGGCGCCCCGCCTCCAGATAGGGCCGGGCCATGGGCTCTGGGATGAACCCGCCGCCCAGCCCGCGCAGCTGCGCCTGCAGCTTGGCCTGCATGCTGTCCACGGTGAAGACATCCTGCCCCCCGAGCAGGCCCATGGTGACGCTGCCGCGCTGCGCGGAATCGGCCACGGCCACGGCACGGTGCATGCGCAGCACGGTGTCGGTGATGGGCTCCTGCGCAGCGGCCAGTGGGTGGTGGGGCGCGATGGCGTAGAGAAACTCCACCTCTCCCATCGTCTCCTGCTGCAGGCCGGAAACGGTGGAGGCGTTGACCGCCACGCCGATGGCCAGGTCGGCCCGGCCCGAGGTCAGCATCTCCAGCGTGCCCGACAGGATGCCGGTGCGCAGCTTGAGCCGCGTGGGCGGCTCCATGGCGTAGAACGCCTCGGTCAGTTCCAGCAGGGTGGTGGGCGAGATGATGCCGTCCACGCTGATGGTCAGCTGCGGCTCCCACCCCGTGGCGACGCGGCGAACGCGGTGCGCCACCGCGTCGACTTCTTCGAGCAGCCGAGCGCCTTCGCGCAGCAGTTCGGTACCGGCCTCCGTCGGGCGCGCCTGCCGCGCGCTGCGGTCGAACAGCAGCACGTCGAGGGCGTCCTCGATCTGGCGCACGCGGTAGGTGAGGGCGCTGGGCACCAGTCCCAGCCGACGCGCCGCCGCGGCGAAGCTGCCGGTGTCGGCAATGACCTGCAGCATCGCTAGGCTGTCGGGGGTCAGGGCATCGCGGGCGTTTTGCATGTTGGGTGCGGCTGGGCTTCAAAGATTTTGAATGATGCCGTCAATCCGCTTGGGCTTGCAAGCCGCACCCTGCTTCTAAAGTCGCTGCACCGAATGAACACCTCCTGCCCATGCTGACCGTCCGAAAATCCCAAGACCGGGGCCATGCCGACCATGGCTGGCTGCAGTCGTACCACAGCTTTTCGTTCGCCGGCTACTACGACCCCCGCTACATGGGCTATGGCAGCCTGCGCGTCGTCAACGAAGACCGCATCGCGCCGGGCACCGGCTTCGGCACCCACGGCCACCGCGACATGGAAATCCTGAGCTACGTGCTGTGCGGCGAACTGGCGCACAAGGACAGCCTGGGCAACGTGCGGGGCATTCCCCAGGGCGACGTGCAGCGCATGAGCGCCGGCACCGGCGTGACGCACAGCGAGTTCAACCATGCCCCCGGGCGCTCCACCCATTTCCTGCAGATCTGGCTGGAGCCGGATGCCCGCGGCATCGCCCCGGAATACGAGCAAAAGACCTTCGCCGATGCGGACAAGCGCGGCGTGCTCCGGCTGCTGGCCTCGCCCGATGGCGCGTGCGGCTCGCTCACCGTCCACGCGGATGCCCGCCTGTACGCCGGCCTGTTCGATGGGTCGGAGGCCGCCACGCTGGCGCTGCCACCCGGCCGCAAGGGCTACGTGCAACTGGTGCGCGGGGCGCTGCAGGTCAACGGGCTTGACCTGGCGGCCGGCGACGCGGCCTTTGCCGAGCAAGAGCCCCTGCTGGCGTTCGGGCAGGGCACGCAGGCGGAAGTGCTGGTGTTCGACCTGGCGGCCTGAGAATCGGCCGACTTTCGTTTTCTTTTTCTCCCTGTCCCCTCTCTTTTTTCTTTATCCAACCACCCGTTCGAGGAGTTCTTCATCATGGCAAAAATCGCAGTGGTCTTTCATTCCGGCTATGGCCACACGCAGCGCCTGGCCCAGGCCGTGGCCGAAGGCGCGAACGCGCAGCTCGTCGCCATCGATGCCGATGGCAACCTGCCCGAGGGCGGCTGGGACACCCTGCAGGCGGCCGACGGTATCCTGTTCGGCACGCCCACGTACATGGGCGGCCCGAGCTGGCAGTTCAAGAAATTCGCCGATGCCTCCTCCAAGGCCTGGTTCGGCCGCAGCTGGCAGGACAAGGTGTTCGGCGGCTTCACCAACAGCGCCAGCCTGAACGGCGACAAGCAGGGCACGCTGGCCTACCTGCACACCCTGGCGTCGCAGCACGGCGGCATCTGGGTGAGCCTGGGCCTGCTGCCCAGCAACTCCAAGGCCGCCACCCGCAACGACCTGAACAACCTGGGCGGCTCGGTCGGCGTGCTGGCCCAGTCGCCCTCCGACGCCAGCGTGCAGGAGATGCTCCAGGGCGACCTGGACACGGGCCGGTCGTACGGCGCACGCGTGGCGGAGATTGCGCGCCGCCTGCACGGCTGATAGATTGGCCGGCCCATCCCCTCTCGATCCCTCCCCTCACCGGAGCCTTCCCATGACCCTCGAATTGCGGCGCATTGCCGGCGCACCGCTGGCGCAGACCCTGACGGTTCGCGGGCATCGCCTTGTCGTGGACGGCACCGTGGCCGAGGACGGCGATGACACCGGCCCCAATCCGCACGACCTGTACGACGCCGCGCTCGGCGCGTGCAAGGCGCTCACCGTGCTGTGGTACGCGCGCCGAAAGGGCATGGCGGTGGACGACGTGCGCACGGTGATCGACCGCGACGCCTCGGCCGAGCGCAGCGGCACCTACCGCCTGGCCGCCCGCCTGCAGGTGAGCGGCGATCTCACCGACGCCCAGATCGCGGAGCTGGAAGCCGTGGCCGCCAAGTGCCCGGTGCACAAGCTGATGACCAGCGTCACCACCGAGATCACCACCGCCGTGGAGCGCATGCCATGAGCGGGCCGGCCATCCTGAAGGGGCACGACAAGGACCTGGGCGGCGGATTCACCGTGCGCCGGCTGCTGCCATCGCTGCAGCGCCGCTCCGTCGGGCCCTTCGTCTTCTTCGACCATTTCAGGCCGGTGACCGTGGAGCCGGCGTCCGAATACGACGTGCGGCCCCACCCGCACATCGGCCTGGCCACCGTCACCTACCTGTTCGACGGTGCCATCGTGCACCGGGACAGCCTGGGCTCGCTGCAGCAGATCGAACCCGGTGCCATCAACTGGATGACCGCGGGGCGCGGCATCGTGCATTCCGAGCGGCGGCCCGATGCGCTGCGCGACCGCAGCTACGTGAACCATGGCATCCAGCTGTGGGCGGCGCTGCCGATGGCCAGCGAGGACGATGCACCCAGCTTCGTGCACACGCCGGCCGCCGACATTCCCGAGCTGTCGCACGAAGGCGCCACGGTGCGCGTGCTGATCGGCCAGGCGTTCGGCCATACCTCGCCCGTGGCGACGCTGTCGCCCACGCTGTACCTCGACGTGCAATTGGCCGCCGGCGGTGCGCTGACCCTGCCACCCCTGGCGCAGGAAATGGCGATCTATGCGGTGGACGGCGACCTGCTGCTCGACGGCGAGCCGTTCGCGGCCCACACGCTGGCCGTGCTGGAGACGGGCGCCGGCGCCGCGCTGCGCGCGCCGGACCGGGCGGTGCGGCTGATGGTGATCGGCGGCGACGCGCTGGATGCCCCGCGCCACATCTGGTGGAATTTCGTGTCGAGCCGCAAGGACCGCATCGTGCAGGCCGCCGACGACTGGGACGCCCAGCGCATGGGCCACGTGCCCGGCGAGACCGAATGGATTCCGCTGCCGGAGCGGCACTTCAAGCCTTGAACTGAAAAATCGGGCCAAAGCAGCCCGATGCCCTAGAAAAGCATGCCCCGGCAGCTCACATTTTGATAGCGTTCGGCTCTGTGGCTGATTCCGGCTGCGTCGATAGGTCGTTCGCCAGCACCCGGCGCTCGTCGAACACGAAGCAGCCGCCGTGGTAGTGCGCCCCGTCGGTTTCCTCGAAGTACTTGAGGATGCCGCCTTCGAGCTGGTAGACGTTCTCGATGCCTTCCTCGCGCATCAGGATGGCGGCCTTTTCGCAGCGGATGCCGCCCGTGCAGAAGCTCACCACCGTCTTGCCCGCGAACTCGGCCTTGTGCTCGCGCAGCGCCGGCGGAAACTCGGTGAACTTGTCGATGCGCCAGTCGATGGCGTTGTCGAACGTGCCCTGGTCCACCTCGAAGGCATTGCGCGTGTCCAGCGTCACCACCGGCCGGCCCGCGTCGTCGTGCCCCTGCGCCAGCCAGCGGCGCAGTGTGGGTGCGTCGACCGCGGGCGCCCGGCCGTTCGACGGGCGGATGGTGGGGTGGTCCATGCGGATGATCTCGCGCTTGACCTTCACCAGCATCTTGCGAAACGGCTGCTTGGCCGACCAGCTTTCCTTGGGGGCCAGGGGTTCGAAGCGTTCGTCCGTCTTCAACGCCTCGATGAAGCCGCGCACCGCCGTCGACGGCCCGGCCAGGAACAGGTTGATGCCTTCTTCGGCCAGCAGGATGGTGCCCTTGAGGTGGGCCGCCTCGGCCCGCGCGTGCAGCACGTCGCGCAGCTCGGCCGCGTCCGGCAGGGGCACGAACAGGTAGCAGGAGATATTGAGAACGTCGTTCACGGTGGACTCGGGCATGGCAGGCGGGCCGGACGGCCAACGGCGTGGCCCCGGCGTTCGGCTAACTGGCGGGGGTGAGCAGCGCGGTGTCGATCTTGTTGGCCAGCTGGGCAATGGCCAGCGCCGCGGGGCAGCCGGGCATCTGCATCAGCAGCAGCTGGCGCCGCATGACTGCATCGCGCACTGACGTGTCGGCCGGGATGTCGCCCATGTGCAGCAAGCGCATGGAGCGGCCCGATTCGGTGCTCACGAAGCGGTCCAGCACCTGCTGCAACTGGCTCGTGATGGCGCGGCCGTCGCCGGGGCGCGCGGCCTGGTTGACCACCATGCGCACGTGCTGGCGCTTTTGCTGCGTGGCCAGCACCTTGATCGCGGCGTAGGCGTCGGTGAGGGAAGTGGGCTCGGGCGTGGCGACGATCAGCACCTCGGACGCGAGCGACACCGAGAACAGCACCACGTCGGAGATGCCGGCGCCGGTGTCCAGCAGGATCACGTCGAAGCGCGGTGCCAGCGTCTGGATCACGTTCAAAAATTCGCTGCGCACTTCGGGGGTGAGGCGCGAGTACTCGACCATGCCGGAGCCGGCCAGTACGACCGAAAAGCCGCCGGGCGCGTCGATCACGGCATCGTCCAGGTCGGCCTTGCCGGTGAACACGTCGTGCAGCGTCACCTTGGGGTGCAGGTTCAGCACCACGTCGAGGTTGGCCAGGCCCAGGTCGGCATCGAGCACGAGCACACGGTGGCCACGGCGGGTGAGGGCGGCCGCCAGGTTGGCGGAAACGAAAGTCTTGCCCACGCCGCCCTTGCCGCTCGTGATGGCGATGATGCGGGCGCCAGGCGGCGGGCTAGCGGTGCGCGCAGGCATGTTGGGGCCGGCGGGTGTGGTGGGTTGCGGGGACAGCGCGTCGGTCATCTCTGGGCTTTCAATAGGCGCTGCCTGTGGAATCCATGGGCGGTGGCAGATCGCCCCATCCCGACGGAGTGTATAGCGGGCCGAAGAGCAGGCTCTTCTCCTCGGCACTGACGGTGCTGTCCGGCTGTTCTTCGATGCTGACGCGGTTGCGGCCGGCCATCTTGGCTTTATAGAGCTGGCTGTCGGCACGTTCGCTCCACAGGAGCGTCGTGCTGCGGATCCACTGCAGGGCGAAAGCCCCGCCGATGCTGACGGTGACGTTGAGATCGACGGAGGGCGAGATGCGCACCGGCGTGCGCTCGATCGCGCGGCGGATGCGTTCCGCCACCACGCGGCCGAAGCCCGCCTGGCAGGCCGGCAGCACCACGGCGAACTCTTCGCCGCCGTACCGGGCCAGGGTGTCCATGGGGCGCACGCAGCCGTTCAGGGTGCGCGCCACCGACTGCAGGACGATGTCTCCGGCCAGATGGCCGTAGGTGTCGTTCACCCGCTTGAAATTGTCGATGTCGAGCATGAGCAGCAGCGCCGCCTCGCCCGCGCGGGTGACGCGGTCGATCTCGCGCTCCAGCACGGTGCGGAAGTGGCGCCGGTTGGCCAGCCCGGTGAGGGGATCCTTGAGCGACAGCTCGCACAGGCCATCGATCAAGCCCTGCAGGTAGTGCAGTGGCGTGTCGGAGGGCAAAGCAGCTTCCGAGCCCGCGGCCTGTGCAACCAACGCATGCGCTGTCGTCAGGCGCAGGTCGCGCAGGTTCACGAATTGAGGGGTCGCAGATTCAGTCACAAAATGCAACAAACAGTATGCACCGAGTGTAGCAGCGGGGGTGGCTTCTGGCCTCTGCGATCCTGGCTCATTCCGTTAATTGTTGCAACACCGCCAGTGCCTGCGCATCCGTGCGGTAGAGCGCGAGGCCCGGTCCCGCCTCCAGAAGCCCCGCCCGGCGCAGCACTTGCTCCACGGGCAGCTTGATGCCGCTCACGTGCAGTTGCCCCCCGCGGGAGGCGGCCAGTGTGCGCAGGCGGGCGAAGGTTTCCACGCCGGTCACGTCGATGCGGTTGATGGGTTGCGCAAAAAGGCACAGGTGCCGAATCTCCGGATGGGCAGCCCAGTGCTCGGCGATGCGGCGTTCCAGGGCCGCGGCGGACGCGAAGTCCAGTTCGGCATCCATCCGCAGGGCGAAGAGCCCCGGCGCGATGGGGGGCAAAAGCCACAGGTGGCGGTCGCGCAGACTGCCGTCCGGGTGCGGGGACACCTCGATGATGCGCGGGTGCAGGCGCTGGTAGAGAAAGTGCCCCAGGTTCAGCACCAGGCCGACCAGCACGCCCCAGTACATGCGGGGGGCCGTCGCCAGGGTCAGCGCGAAGGTGACGCCGCCGATGGCCGTCTCCACCCGCGACACCCGCCACAACCGCAGCAGCGTGCCGGGCTTGATGAGGCTGGTCACCGCCGTCACCACCACCGCCGCCAGCACCGAATGGGGCACGTGATACAGCGCCGGTGTGAGCCACAGCAGCACCGCCAGCACCAGCGCCAGGGCGAAAAGGGTGGCCCAGCCGCTCTTGGCGCCCGCGTACAGGTTGATCGCCGAGCGCGAGAACGACGCGCTCGTGGCGAAGCTGCCGCACAGCCCCGAGCTCATCTTGGCCAGGCCGTGCGCGATCAGGTCCTGGTTTTCGTTCCAGCGCGTGCCGCCCTGCTGGTGTTCGACCTTGGCGCTGGAGGCGGTCTCCAGGAAGCTCACCAGCGTGACCACCAGCACCGGCAGCACCAGCGCGCCGAACTCGTCCCACGACAGCCAGCCGGGCCAGTAGGGCTGGGGCAGCCCGGCGGGCAGGTGGCCGACCACGGCGCCGTCGTGGTCGGCATAGCCGATGGCCAAGCTGACCAGGGCCGCCAGCCCGACGATCACGATGGCCGCCGGAAACGTGGCGCGCCAGCGCCGCGCGGCCACCAGCAGCCCCAGGCTGCCCAGGCCGAAAGCCGCGGCCGTCAGGTCGAAATGGTGCAGCGACGGCGACACGGCCAGCGCGTTCCAGGTGGTGCGCAGCCCCAGCAGGTCCGGCAACTGGGAGGCCAGGATGAGCAGAGCCGCCGCCTGGGTGAAGCCGTTGAGCACGGGCGAGGTGACCAGATTGAGCAGCCAGCCGAACCGAGCCACCCCCAGCAGCATCTGCAGCAGGCCCGACAGCAGCGCCATCCAGGCGGCCAGCGCCACCCAGTGCGCACTGCCGGGCTCCGCCAGCCCGGTGAGCGAGGCGCCGATCAGCAGGCTGGTGAGCGCGGTGGGCCCCACGCCCAGGCGGGTGGAGGAGCTCCACAGCACCGCGATCAGCGCGGGCACCAGCGACGCGTAGATGCCGGTGATGACCGGCATGCCCGCCAGCGCTGCGTAGGCCACCCCCTGGGGCACCAGCATCAGGCCGACCGTCATCCCGGCCCAGAACTCCCCTCGCATCAGGTGGCGGCCCGGACGGGGCCAGGCCAGGAAAGGAAACCATCGGGAAAGGGACTGCAGACGCATCCCGCGATTGTCGCGCGGCGGGAGCGGGGCGCCAGCGGCCTCTCGACTGCCTTGTCCTACGCGAGCTTCGGCGCCTTCCCACCGGGTGCAGGGCGCTGCCAACCTAAAGTGCCCACCAGATTCCCCCATTTCCTGCAAGGAGGCCTCCCATGAACGAAACCCGTACTCCCCAAAGCCCCTCCCACCGGATGGTGAGCATTCTTTCGGCCACGCTGCTGGCTTTCGGACTGGCCGCCTGCGACAAGGCCGATGACCGCACGGTGGGCCAGCAGATCGACTCCGCCGTCGCCAAGAGCGGCCAGGTGGCCTCCGACGCCCAGCGCAAGATGGAAGCCGCCGCCAACGAGGCTGGCGATGCGACCCGCCAGGCCGCCGAGCGCGCCGCCGCGGTGATGGACGATGCCGGCATCACGGCCAAGGTGTCCGCCGGCCTGGCCCAGGACGCGGAACTGAGTGCCGTCAAGATCGACGTGGACACCCGCAACGGCATCGTGACGCTGAACGGTCCGGTCAAATCCAAGCAGGCCAGCGAGCGCGCCACGAACATCGCCCAGAACGTGCAGGGCGTGAACTCGGTGGTCAACCAACTCACCATCTCCAGCGCCGGCTGATCTCCGGCCCGGCTTCTGCCAACCCGGCACGGGTGCCACGGCCATTCCACCGCGCGCATCCAGCCCACCCTCGGCGGGTGCGCCGGGCGCTACCATGGCGCCCATGACTTCACCCGCCGACCTCGCCACCCGCATCGTCCACCACGACTACGTGCCCCCTGCGGGCTTCGCCGCGCCGCAGCCTGCGGTCTACAAGGCCTCCACGGTCATTTTTCCCAATGTGGCGGCCATGCGCGCCCGCGAGTGGAAGGACAAGACCAGCTACACCTACGGCCTGCACGGCACCCCCACCAGCTACCAGCTGGAAGAGCGACTGTGCGAACTGGAGGGCGGCAAGCAGTGCCTGCTGGTGCCCAGTGGCCTCGCCGCCATCGCCAATGTCTCACTGGCGCTGCTGCGCGCCGGCGACGAGGTGCTCATTCCCGACAACGCCTATGGCCCGAACAAGGCGTTGGCCGAGGTGGAGCTGGCCCACTACGGCATCCGCCACGTGCTGTACGACCCGATGGACCCTGCCGACCTCGCCGCCCGGATCACGCCTGCGACGCGGCTGGTGTGGCTGGAGGCGCCGGGCTCGGTGACCCTGGAGTTCCCCGACCTGATCGAGCAGGTGCGCATCTGCCGCGAGCGCGGCGTGGTCTGCGCCCTGGACAACACCTGGGGCGCGGGTCTGGCGTTCGCGCCGTTCGACCTGCGGGGCGACGGCCAGTGGGGCGTGGATGTGTCGGTGCATGCGCTCACCAAATACCCCAGCGGCGGCGGTGACGTGCTCATGGGCAGCATCGTCACGCGTGACCAGGCCCTGCACCTGCGCATGAAGCTGTGCCACATGCGCCTGGGGCTGGGCGTGGGCGCGAACGACGTCGAATCCGTGCTGCGCTCGCTGCCCAGTATCGGCCTGCGCTACCGCGCCCACGACGTGGCGGCGCGCGCGCTCGCCCGTTGGATGGCTGGGCAGCCCGCGGTGGCCCAGGTGCTGCACCCCGCGCTGGCGGGATCGCCCGGGCACGACCAATGGCGTGCGCTGTGCGCGGCAGATGGCGGGGACGGCGCCGCGGCGGGCCTGTTCAGCGTGGTGATCGATGCGCGGTATTCCCAGGCGCAGGTGGACGCTTTCTGCGACCGGCTGCAATATTTCAAGCTGGGCTACAGCTGGGGCGGACCGATGAGCCTGGTCGTGCCGTACGAACTGGCGACCATGCGCAGCCGCCCGACGCCGCAGCTCGTGCCCGGCACCGTGGTCCGTTTTTCGATCGGGCTGGAGGCCGAAGCCGATCTCCGCCGCGATCTGGCGCAGGCCTTGGCGCATGCCTTTCCCGCACCCTGACGCCCTGGGGAGCCCGGTGGCTGCGCCCGGTGTGGCGCAGCGGCCGGAAGACCCGGGGCCTTGAGGGCATGCTGTTACATTGACCGCTTCAATTCAGGAAGGTACTACCTTGGCAACACCCAACTACGGATACGAAAAGCGCCAGCGCGAGCTCGCCAAGAAGAAGAAAAAGGAAGAGAAGGCGCAAGCCAAGTCCCACCGCAAGGACGACCCGCGGGAAGGCCCCGCGCAGGACGACGGCCAGCAGAGCGCACCGCCCGCCGACGGCAACGCGCCTGCGGCCTGATCCCTTAACGGCCCGCTGCAGCCGCACCGCCGGCCCAGGTCCAGGCGCTCGGCCCGGCGACCGGGCCCGCCAGGGCGCCGCCCGTCAGCGCAGCAGCTTGCGCAGCTCGGGCCACACGTTGGCCAGCATGGCCGGGTGGGCTTCGGCCTTGGGGTGGATGCGGTCGGGCTGGAACATGGCGGTCGGGTTGGCCGCATCGGCCACGCCCTTGAGCAGGAAGGGCACCAGCGCCGACTGGGTGTCCTTGGCCACGCTGGCGAAGGTGC
>NZ_BAAJYS010000055.1:0-18817 GCF_057543315.1 Acidovorax sp. KPB24-07 | reverse complement strand
GTGCCGGCCAAGCAGCGCGCGGCCATCATCAAGCGCTGGAACGATCTGGTGCTGGCCCACCAGGACGACCTGGGCGCCCTGATCTCCCTGGAGCAGGGCAAGCCCCTGGCCGAGGGCAAGGGCGAGGTGGCCTATGCCTCCAGCTACATCGAGTGGTTCGGCGAACAGGCCACGCGCATGAACGGCGAGGTCATCCCCGCCCCCGTGCCCGGCCGGCGCATGTTCGCCTTGAAGGAGCCCGTTGGCGTGGTGGCCGCCATCACCCCGTGGAATTTTCCCGCCGCGATGATCGCCCGCAAGATCGCCCCGGCCCTGGCCGCCGGCTGCACCGTGGTCTGCAAGCCCGCCGAGGACACGCCCCTCACGTCGCTCGCCCTGGTGCTGCTGGCCCATGAGGCCGGGGTGCCGCCCGGCGTGCTGAACATCGTCACCGCCTCGCGCGAGAAGACGCCCGAGGTGGTGGACGTGTGGCTGGACGATGCGCGCGTGCGCAAGATCACCTTCACCGGCTCCACGCCCGTGGGCAAGCACCTGGCGCGCCGCAGCGCCGACACGCTCAAGAAGCTCTCGCTGGAGCTGGGCGGCAACGCCCCCTTCATCGTGTTCGAGGACGCCGACGTGGACGCCGCCGTGGAAGGCTTCATGGCCGCCAAGTTCAGAAACGGCGGCCAGACCTGCGTGTGCCCCAACCGGGTGTTCGTGCACACGAAGGTGCACGCCGAGTTCGCGCAAAAGCTCACCGCCCGCGTGGCGGCCTTGAAGGTGGGGCCGGCGAGCGACCCGGCCTCGCAGATCGGGCCGATGATCAACGCCCGCGCGGTGGAGAAGATCGAGCGGCACGTGCAGGACGCCGTGGCCAAGGGCGCGAAGGTGCTGACGGGTGGCCAGCGCCTGACCGAGTTGGGCGCCACCTACTACGCCCCCACGGTGCTGGAGAACGCCGACGCGACCATGGCCTGCGCGTGCGAGGAGACGTTCGGCCCGGTGGCGCCGCTCACGCGCTTTGACAACGAACAAGAGGTGATCGCCGCCGCCAACGACACGCCGTTCGGGCTGGCCGCGTACTTCTACAGCCAGGACGTGCGCCGCATCTGGCGCGTGGCGGAGGCCCTGGAGACGGGGATCGTGGGGATCAACGAAGGGGCGCTGGCGGCGGAGGCGGCGCCGTTCGGGGGGGTGAAGGAGTCGGGCTACGGGCGCGAGGGATCGACACACGGGCTGGAGGATTACCTGCACACGAAGTATGTGTGCCAGGGGGGGCTGGGCTGAGGAGGGGCGCTGCGGTGGCGCTTTCGTTAGGCCGTATTCATTCAGGCAGTGCAATTGAATGTTGGAAGCGTGTTGAGCGTCTCCTAAGCAGCGATTGCGACCATTCGACGTTCGCCGCCGCAATTACGCTCTCCGCTTGTTCGCTCCTTGATGCCTCCGTCAACGCGCCGAGCTGGCGGGATGAAACAACCGCAGGCGGTGCGCATCTGACGGAAAAGCTGCTGCGTTGCCTTTGTCACTCGACCACGACGTAGAAGGGCTCCGACTTCCCATATAGCCGGTTGTCACTCTTGCCGATTAAGAAGGCCTCCACGAAGTGCACGCCACGATAGGCCAAATCCTCTTCCCGTGAGAAACCCCTGTCACTGGGATAGAAATCGCCGCGCAGAGTGTTTGCCTCGTAAGCCGCTTGGTCAGTGTTCGTCACCCGCCAAAGCACCTTGAACGACTGATCGAACGGCACGCCGACAGCGTTGGACGCCGTGAAACGGATTGAGCGGCCCCTCCGCAGCAGTTGCAGCGAAGTCACCCCGCCCAGCCGCGTACCCTTCTGCTCGATTAAGAGCTCGGCGGACACGTTGACGCGGTACGACTGTGATGCGGTACGCCACTTGGGGCGCCGGACATAGGGCAGACGGACGATGCGCTCTGGAAGTGCCGCACGGCCGCGCTCGATGACACGCTGGACAAGGTCCTTGAATTGGCCCGCGACCATCAGTGCATCGCTCTTGGACACACTCTCGCTGAGCCGCGCAGCTTCTTTCGCCTCGCCAGCTGCGAAGCTTTCGCCGAAAACGCGCTGCCACTTGCCGATGGACTCGTCGCGGTCCTCCTCAGCGAAAGCTTCGTCGATCCACGTGCGGTAAAGGTTGACCTTCGCGCGGAAGTTTCCATACTGCGTTTGATCCCAAATGCGGCTCTGGATGTCGGACGACAGCACTGGATTTCGGATGACAGGCGCAGTAGGGTATGCCTGCAGGTAGTCATCCAGCCGACCCATCACGGTCTTAAGGCAGGTTGGCGTATCCGCGAAGGCCGCCGTCCCCTTGTCCGAGTCGTAGATGTGCATGCCGACGAGTGTCGTGAACAGAAAAGACGGGCAGGTGAAATTGGTTTTGATGTCGCGCAAGTACTTCAACAGCCGCGTGACTTTTTTTTAGATCGTTGCCGCCCGCCACGCTGTTCCTGCCAACAACCCAGTCTGTGTAGTCGATCGCTGCGGTGGTCTCGAATTCGTTTGTGCTTCGGTTGCAGACCTCGTACCTGTTCGACCACAGTCGGCCCTTAACGCACGGCGCGATGTCTATGCGGCGCACGCCCGCGTATTCGATGGTCACACAGTGCGAATATCGGTGCACCTTGTCCTTGTAGGTGCTGTGGCAGTCAAAGAAGGCGCCAAGCTTGTTGACGTAGTCTTTGGCTTCCCATCCTTCGACCGGCTCCACGATCACCAGCAGATCAGCGTCGAACTCCCCGCCCGTCCGCGGCTTGATGATGGTCCCGTGGGCCCATGAACCGTGGGCTTCAAAGTCGAGAATCGTCGGTCCCCAGCTCGAAGCCTTGATCACCGTCTGAACGGCTTCAACGCTGGCGCCCAATTGGCTTACTCGTGTGTCGTTGAGGTTGACCTCACCGCAGAGGAAAGTCTTGAACTGATCGGCTAGTTTCATGCTTTGCCTCCCTCTCCCAGTGCTCTCTCGGCCTTGCGCACGAGATCCTCCGCGGCGTGGTGAGCCTCATCCTCATTCGCTCGCCTGAATATGGAATAGACCCAGTCGAAGACCAATGGGCTGCGCTCACGGTGCTGGTAAATGGCGTCCTGTAGTGACCTCGATTCGGCCATTAGAGCCGCCGCATCGGCACCACCGAGGGCTTTGCTCCAGATCTTGTCCCACTCGCCATTGAGGTTGGTCAGCGATATCGCGGCATTGGCCTGCTGCATGCGCTCCCGTAGTGCCCACGTCAATACGGGCAGAAACGGCACCACCAAAGTCATGATGAGATCGGGGAACTGCAGCCCCTTATACAAGCCCGCATACAACAGTGTCACTCCGAACAGGAGGGTAAGCGTTAGTAGCCAGCCGCCGTACCGGCGCCTCAGCCTCGCGTCGTAGCTGATGTTTGTGCGCTGGCCAATCAGCCGGGCAAGGTGCAGGGGCACACGGCCGATGCATGCTTCGTACCAGGCCTGAAAGTGCGCCTCGCGCTTCTTTGAGAGCGGCTTGGCCGACAGCCTGCGCACATCTTCATGCTCCACTGGCGCGCCTGTCACGAAACGGTTCCAGGGCAGGTCGAAGACTTCTGTGTCGAACTGCTCCTGCAGCTTGGCGCCGCGCTTGAGCCGGTCTTTCTGGATACGTTCGAACAGTGCCGTCTCCATTACCAGCAAGATCAAGCTGGCCAAGGCCAGGTAGGGCCGGATCTCCGGGGCCTGAGGCCCAAGCGACACGCCAATGACCGGCAACAAGATCGACACAAGGACTAGGATGCCCTGGGTGATCTTGGCGGCGCGATAGTTGCGGTGGCGGGCCCGCAGCAGGCCCCGGTTTTCTTCCGATGCCTGCCGGGACGGGATATCGTTTTTAGGGCTGTTCACTGATCCTCCCGAAAGTATTTATTGTTTTGCAACGCCTCCGTCGCAGTTATCGCGTGTATTTTGGAGGCGCCCCCAAGTTACAAGTGCTTGCAGGATACGACTCAAATGTAAGTTCACGCAACCACCATCACCCGTCCCCAACTGTGCGCGGCCGCAACCAGCCTTTTGCTGCCTTATTTTGCAGTCAGCCTTCAGGCCTCTCGCTCATCCCTGCACAAGAAAAGTAATCCTTGCTCACCAACACATCCAAGCGATGCACCTGGGCCGCCTCAGCAAGGATCGCATTCATCCGCGCCACATCGCGAAAAATATCGCCCCCTCCGCCATCGAAATGCGCCTGCCGCCCCGCCAGATCGGGAAAAGCTTCAAAAATCGCAAAGCGTCTTTCCGAAAACCGAACGGCGAACCACGGGCCCGTGACAGGCTCGGCTTCGACGCAGGCCCAAATGTTCCGCAGCATCTGCAACTCAAGCCAACAGATTTCGCTCCGCCTGAATGGCTGCTACCAATCGGTCCAGCTCTTCGGTGGTGTTGAACAGCGATGGGGTCACCCGCATCACAGGCCCGGAGGCTAACCCTGACTTCGCGACCACCAGAACGCCGTGCTTTGAGATGAAGCGCTCTTGGACCTTGCGCGCCTGCTCCATGGTGCGCAGGCCCGCCAAGCGAAATGCGCTGATCGCGCCATAGTTGTCGCGCTCCTGCGGCAGCATGAGTTCGACACCAGGCACATCCCGCGCCCTGCTGACCCAGTAGTCGCGCAGGGCACGCAAGTGGGAGAACTTGCGTTCCAGGCCGATGCGCTCTTGCACGGCCAAGGCTTTGGGAATGCTGAGCCGGGCTGCCACGTCCACGGTGCCTGTCGGAATGCGCGAGCGCAGGTCCTCCGCCTTGTAGATCTTGTTGCCCAGCCATGGCTGGATGTCTGCCTGTCTTTCCCTCTTGATGTAGATGGCGCCGGTACCCAGCGGCGCGGCCACCCATTTGTGCAGCGAAAAACCGACGAAATCCGCGCCATAGGTTTTTACATCGAAGGGCATATGGCCCACCGCCTGGGCACTGTCCAGAATGACATCGACGCCCCGCGCTTTGGCCATGGCCACGATCTCGGCGACGGGTGGCACCAGGCCATTGCGGTTGGAGACATGGGTCAGCAGCAGCAACTTGGCGCGCGGTGTGTTGCGCAAGATGCTGTCATAGGCTTGCAGCACATTGGCGCGGGTGTGGGGCTCAGGCAGGTTGAAGCGCACGACCTTGGCGCCCCGGCTTTGCTCCAGATAGTCCATGGCGTACTGCATTTCGTCATAGTCGGTGTCGGCATAGATCACCGCGTCGCCCGCGCTGAGTGGCCGGTAGTTGACGATAAGTGAATACAGGGCCTCCGTCCCCCCGCCGCACAGCGTGACCTCGTCCTGTGTGGCGCCGATGAGGTGGGCCACGGCTGCGCGCGACTTGTTGAGTTCGGGATCGCGCGGAATGCCTTGTACCGCGCTGCGCAGGAACGTGGAGTTGTACCGGTTCACCCACATCGAACGCTCGAAGTAATGGGCTTGAACCTCACGGGTCATGGCCCCGTAGTACGCCGCGTCCAGGTTGATCACCGTGCGGTCCACGTCGTAGAGCCCGGCAAGTTCCATTTGCAGTGCGCTGGAGCCTGCGGCGGCCGACATCGAAGTGGCGCCAGTGCCTGTCGTGGCAGGCGTCGTTGCAGATGCAGTGCCTATGGCCGCCGCCAGTGAGCTGGCGGTGGCGTAGCGGAAAAAGTGGCGTCGTTCAATCATGGATGGCTCTTTTCTCTCTAGGGCTTGGAGGTCAGGACGGCAGTGCGCCAGCGGCATGCAGCGCTTGCTCAAGGTCTGCGATGAGCCTGCCCGAAGGCTCCAGCCCAATGGACAGTCGGACGATGCCCGCACTGAATGCGCAGTGCTTGCGTTTTCGTTGCTCTGTTTCGGGGTAGTACGCCGCCAGGCTGTGAACCCCGCCCCAGCTGGCCCCAATCTGGAACACCCGCAGTGCCGAGAAGAACTGGTGAATGGCGGCATCACCGTGGAAGTGCGGAACAAAAGACAGCACGCATCCACCACCGGTGAACGAAGCTGCCCAGCGCGTGTGGCTACGGTCTCCGGGGCGCGGCGGAAAGAGGACCTCTGTCACCGCGTCATGGCTGGTGAGCGCCGAGGCCACGGCCAGCGCACTGGCGCACTGGTGGGAATAGCGCACTTCCAGCGTGTCCATGCCCCGCAGGGCGAGGAAACAGTCTTCGGCACTCACCGCCTGCCCCAGAACACTCTGCGTGGTCCGAAACGCCTCGTACAGCGATCGGCTGTCCGTTGCGATGGTGCCGAGGAGCAGATCGGAGTGACCGCTCAAAAGTTTGGATGCAGCCTCCACCACGATGTCCACGCCCGCTGGAATGCCGCGAAACCCGAGGGGTGAGGCCCAGCTGTTGTCGAGCACCGTGCGCACGCCGGCTGTCCGGGTCACCTCCACGATGGCCGGAATGTCCTGCATCTCCATCGTGATAGAGCCTGGGGATTCGAGAAACACCAGCTTGGTTTGGGGGCGCAGCAAGCTCGCAAGGTCGGCCCCGGCCAAGGGATCGAATGTGTCGTGTTCTATGCCAAAGCGCTGCAGGTAGTCGCGGGCGAAGGTGCGCAGTGGACCATAGGCGGAGTCTGCGATGAGCACATGGTCTCCCGCCTCGAGCAGGGAAAGGGCGATCAAACACAGCGCCGCTTGCCCGGAAGGGACGGCGACACAATGGTGGGCTCCTTCCAGCGCCGCCACCCTTTCTTCCAGCGCGCGCGTGGTGGGGGTGCCAGTGACGCCGTAGGTGTAGCCGTCAAACAGGCGGTCTTTGCGGGAAGTGAAGTCTGCGACGGTGTCGAACAGGACGGTGGAGGCGCGCCAGACGGCGGGTGACAGGCTGCGAAACTGGTCGTTGGGCGCTTCGGGAGAAACGTGGGCTTGTGGGGTCATGCGGATGGCTCTTGCTCGCTGCTTATTCCGGCTTGATGCCCAGGCTGTTGACCACCTTGGCCCATTTGATGGCTTCGGCGCGTATGAAGGCCTGGGCCTCATCGGGAGAGCAACTGCCCAGCTGGATGGCAAGGCTGGAAATCCGGGACTGCACCTGCCTGTCCGCCAGCGCAGTGGCCGTCGCCTTGTGCAGCGCGGTGATGATGGGCTTGGGCACTTTGACCGGCGCCACCAACGCCCACCACTGTCCAAAGTCCATGGTGTTCGGCCCCAGCTCGCTGGCAGAGGGCACATTCGCAAGCTGTGGCACGCGCCGATTGCCCGTCACCATCAGGGGCACGATTTTTCCGGCACTGAACAGGCTGCTCGCGCTTGCCAAGGTGCAAAAGTGACCGCTCAGAACACCCGCCGCCACATCGGTCAATGCGGGCGCTGAGCCTTTGTACGGAATCATCTGCAATTCCAGCTTGGCCTCTTTGGCGTACAGACCCGCCGCCAGATGGCTGATGCTGCCCGTGCCGCTGGTGGCGATGCTCAGAGGCTCTGCCGCCTTTTTCGCATCGGCCACAAATTTCTGGTGCTGCCCAGCCTGGTACTTCTGCGCATCCACGAAAAGGACCAAGGGAGAGACTCCGAGGGTGGATATCGCCGCCGAGTCGTTCATGATGTCGTAGGGCATCTTCTGATAAATCGACGGTGCAATCGCGCGCCAGTTCGATGATGGCGACCGTGTACCCGTCCGCCGCCGACTTCACCATCGCGTCCACACCCAGGCGGCCTGCAGCGCCGGGACGGTTGTCGATCACCACCGGTTTGCCCAGCCCATCGGCCATGCTCTGGCCGACTGCACGGGCCAGCACATCGGTGCTGCCGCCCGCAGACCAGGGGACGATCAGTTTGATGGGCCTGTCGGGGTATGGCGCCTGCGCCCACAGCGAAGCACCGGGCAGCAACATCGCTGCGCTGGCAGCACCCCCCTTTTGCAACAACGATCTGCGATCCATGGCTGTGGTCCTTTCAATGTTGGTGGGCCGACCCATCAGCACCAGCGGGCAGTGCGCGTGGTCCGTAGGCCGGCGAATGAGAGGACTTTAGAATCCAGATCGATAACAATCAATGATGCGACCGATGGGGTCTATGCACAAAGCTGATAGGTGGTGAATGAACTTTCGTCAGATCGAAGCCTTTCGCGCGGTGATGGTGACGGGCTCTGCGTCCCGCGCTGCAGACCTGCTGCAGATCAGCCAACCGGCCATCAGCCGCAGCATTCTGGAGCTGGAGAAGACCACCGGGTTCGCGCTGTTCGACCGGGTCCGTGGTCGGTTGGTGCCCACCGCCGAAGGCCATCTCTTCTTTCGTGATGTGGAGACCACGTTCCAGGGCCTGGACAGACTGCGGATCAGCGCAGCGCGTATTCGGGACTTTGGGACGGGCGACATCCGCATTGCCAGCCTGGCGGCGATGGGATCGACCCTGGTGCCCCATGCGCTGCGCCTGTTTCGGCAAAAGCACCCGTCGATTGCCGTCACCTTGCAGGTGGCCAGCTCAGCCACCGTGCGCGAGCTGGTGGTGAGCAGCCGTTTTGAGGTCGGTCTGGCGGCTGACGAAATCGATGTTGCGGGACTGGAGCACCAGTTGTTCGCCACGCCCAAAGCAGTCTGTGCCATGCCCGAGGGGCACAGGCTGTGCGCGCGCAAGGTGGTCAAGCCGGAGGACCTTCACGAGGAGGCCTTCATCGCGCTCTCGCCGGAGGACACTGTGCGCAGAAAACTGACGCGAATTCTGGAGGCAAGCGACGTCAGGCCCAAGGTGGTGGCAGAGACCCCCAATTCATCCACCGTGTGCGCGCTGGCGATGGAAGGGCTGGGCGTGGGGCTGGTCAACCCCTACGCCACAGACGGTTATGCGGCCCGGGGCGTGGTGTTTCGCCCATTCTCTGCAGCGCTGCACTTTCGAACCTTGCTGATCTTTCGGCCGGATCTTCCCAAGTCACGCATCGTGCGTGACTTGGCGGCTTGTCTGCTGAGTGCGCGCAACGCCAAAGCAGATCGGTGAACTCTCGATGGATGTGAAATGCGTCCACGTTTGCTGAACAGATGACCCCAACCAGCCTGTCTTGCCTTATTTGACAGTCAGCCTCACGGCTTTTTACTCATCCCGGCAATAAGAAAAGTAATCCTTGCTCATCAACACATCCACGCGATGCACCTGAGCCGCCTCAGCAAGGATCGCATTCATCCGCGCCACGTCGCGAAAGATATCACCCCCTCCGCCATCGACATGCGCCTGCCGCCCCGCCAGATCAGGAAACGCTTCGAAGATCGCAAATCGTCTTTCCGAAAACCGAACGGCGAACCACGGACCCGTGGCGGGCTCGGCCTCGACGCAGGCCCGGATGTCGCGCAGCATCTGCACCACCGCATCCTCCTGGCCGGGGCGGGCCTCGATCTCGATGAAGAAGGCCTTGCGGCCCTCAGCGCCTTGTTCTCCCAGCACCTGCACACCCCGGTGCGGTGCGCTGGCAGGTTCGGCGGCGGGCGGGTTCTTGTGCGGGGGCGACAGCGGAGTCATGGGTGCCTTTCGGGGTTCGGTGCAACGCAACGACTGTAGGGTCGCGCCCACTCCGTTGCGTGCCCGAAGATCGGCATTCCTTGCCTGATCGTCCAGGCCGGTTGTGCCGGGCCGGCCTTCCTGGCCAGAATGCGCCATGGCGGACGACGAATTGACGCAAGCGGTCTTGCGCTACACAGGCACCACGCACCAGCGGACGGGCGGCATCACCGCCACGCGGGTGCGCGGCCTGTACCTGGTCCGGCGCACGGCGCCGAGCGCGTTGGAGCATGCGGTGGAGCAGCCCCTGGTGTGCCTGGTGCTGCAGGGCCGCAAGCGGGTCGCCATGGGCAGCCGCACGGTGTCTTATGTGGCGGGCGACACGATGATCGTCACGGCCAACGTGCCCACGGCCAGCCGCATCAGCCAGGCCAGCATCGCCCAGCCCTATCTGGCCGTTGCCCTGGAGCTGGACCCGGCGGTGATCACCGATCTGGTCCTGGGATCGCCGGGGGGCGATGTGCCTCCCGCCACGCCCGACGCGGCCGACACGGGCGATGATGATCTGCGCGATGCCGTGCGCCGGCTGGTGCGGCTGCTGGACCGGCCCGAATCGCTCGCGGTGCTCAAAGCGGGCTTGGTCCGGGAGATCCACCATTGGTTGCTGCGCGGCCGCCAGGGCGCTGCGATCCGCAACATGGGCTTGCCCGACAGCCACGCGCGCCGCATCGCGCGCGCGGTGGCGATCCTGCGGGCCGAGCCCGCGCGGCCGGTGCGTATCGAGCAACTGGCAGCGGTGGCCGGCATGGGCCGCTCGGCGTTCCATCAGCACTTTCGGGCCACCACGTCGCTGTCGCCGCTGCAGTTCCAGAAAGCACTGCGGTTGATGGAGGCGCGGCGGCTGATCCTGTCGCAGGGCAAGAGCATGAGCCAGGTCGCTTTCGAAGTGGGGTACGAGAGTGCCTCGCAGTTCAGCCGCGAATACGCCCGCATGCATGGTCAGCCTCCCACCAGGGACAAGCGGCAGGCATCCGGCCGGGTGGGCATGGTCCGCACTGCGGGTATCGCCAAGGGCTAGCTAGCCCATCGGCCTTGCAGGCGTTTGCTATCAAATATGTAGCGGAATGCCCTAGTGTTGATTGCGCTGGAGCCCGAAAAGGCAAAAAGCCCCGCCCGCTCGCCTGCACCGGCAGGCAAAGCAATGAGCTACCACCAGCGCTGAACCAGCAGATACCCCGCAACGCCAGCCCCCAGCCAGACCCCCAGAACCAGAAACACCCCTGCTCGGCTGCGAGGCTTCTTGCCTTCCGTGCGCATCCATTCTTCCGCCTGGCTTCGGCAGGAAGCCAGCACGGGCGCGGGCAGCAGCTTCACCGTGAGCCAGATCAGCGCCGGCAGCAAGAGGACGTCGTCCACATAGCCCAGGACGGGGATGAAGTCCGGAATCAGGTCGATCGGGCTGAGCGCATAGGCCACGACGAACATGCCCAGGGCTTTCGCGTGCCACGGCGTGGCGGGGCTCTTGCAGGCGAACCAGAGCGTGACGCCGTCTCGCTTGATGCGCCAGGCCCAGGCCTTCAGGGTTTCGTGGACGGACATGGTGCGGGCAGGGGTTGGGAGACCGATTTTGTGGCAGAACCCGCAGAGCGCCCGCGGCACGGCAAAGAGGGGCCAAGGCCCTGGCATCATCGCGCGCATGAATCGCCACTATCTGACCGCCGTCGCCGCCGTGGCGGCAGCGCTGCTGTTGCGCTACCTGCTCAATCCGGTGCTGGGGCAGCAGGGGCCGTACCTCATTTTGACGGTGCCGATCGTGGTGGCTGCGATCTATGGAGGGTTCGGCCCGGCACTGCTGGCCACGGTGCTGGGCACGTCGGTGGGCACGTACCTGTTCATCGAGCGCGGCGCTGGTTTGCGCGAGGTGCTGCAGCCAGAGAACGTGGCCCGGCTTCTGCTTTTCCTGGTGATCGGCCTGGGCATCGGTCTGATGGGCGGGCAACTGCGGCGCTCGCGCGTGGCGCTGGCGGAAAAGATGCAGCAGCTCAAAGCCAGCAACCGTGCCAAGGACAACGCCATGGCCATCCTCGGCCATGAGATCCGCAACCCGCTGTCCGCCATCCATTCCGCGCAGGCGGTGCTGCAGCGATCGCCCGGCGATGAAAAACGGGTGCTGCGGGCCAGCGAGATGATTGGCCGCCAGGTGGCGCAACTCACGCGCATGGCGGACGACCTGCTCGATCTGTCCGGGCTGATGCGCGCAAGCCCGCCGCCGAAGGTGCCGGTGGATCTGCAGCAGGTGCTGCGACAGGCGCTCGAGCAGAGCGCGCCGCTGGTGGCCAAGAAGGGCCACCGGCTCGACGCCGATCTGGGCGATGCGCCCGTGGTGGTCACTGGCGATGCGCTGCGGCTGGTCCAGGTGTTCGCCAATCTGTTGACCAACGCCGCCAAGTACACCGATCCCGGTGGCGAGATCGCCCTGCAGGTGCAATGGCGCGGCGAGCGCCAGGTGGCGGTGGCGATCCGGGACAACGGCGTGGGCCTGCCTCCAGGCTCCGTGGCCGACTTGTTCGAGCCGTTCGTCCAGGCGCCGGGCGCCGCCTCGAATGCGGAAGGCGGGCTGGGTCTGGGACTGGCGATCGTGCGCAAGATCGTGCTGGCCCACGGGGGCGAGGTGGTGGCCGAGAGCCAGGGACTGGGCCTGGGCAGCGAGTTCACGGTGGTGCTCCCCCTGGCACGCACGGGCGCCTGAAGGCGCCGCCGCCCGGCGCGGCAGCCCGCGCTGCACCAGGGTCAGGAGGCCGGTCGGATGCGTTCGAAGAGGCCTTCATAGCGCTCGACGAAACCGTTGGCGTCCACCGTCAGGAGGGCTTCGAATCCCCTGAAAAGGCCCAGGTCCACATAGCGCAGCTGCCTCGGTCCGAGCCGGTCGTACCGCTGCCGCGACCGCGTGACGGTCCACTCCAGTACGTCGATGAAGGCGGTTTCCAGGCGGAGGCTTTTGCCGGTAGACAGCGGCGTGCGCAGGATCGGGAAGGTGTTGCAGAAAGGGGTCGCGGACAGGTCGGGTTCTTCGGCGCCGTCCAGATCGGTGCGCGGCTTGCCGTCGACGGTCCAGCCGCTGCCGTTGCGTTCGAGCGCCAACCGCCGGTGGCCGTTGGCGTTCCAGCGCTCGACCTCGACCGACTGCGTGTGCCAGTCGGGTGTGATCCGCCAGCGATGGGTGAGCTGGAAGCAGCCGCCCTCCAGGCCGATCACCGTGGACGATGCGGTGATGCCGTCGTGCGCGACGTGCAGCGTCAGCCGCTCCAGGCTGGCATTGGCCGTTCCGCGCCAGAACAAAACGGATGTGCCGGGTGCGGCGCGAGCGGGTGCGGGAGTGGGGGCGGAAGCAGGGGCGATGGGCATGTGCGGGCTCCTTCAGGCGGCTGCACCGGCGAAGAAGCCGGGTCCGCGGTTTCGGTTCTGGTGCAGGATGGTGCGCAGATTCCATTAAGATGGAAACATATTCCACTTTACTGGACGAGGCGATGGTGGCATGAAAGGCAACAGGGCCGGCGGGCCGCTTTCGCAGGGCGTTCTGCCGATGCCGCCGGATTGTTCCAAAGCGCTGAAGTCCGCCCGCCGTTCGGCATGTTCCCCATGAATCACACCCCCATCCCCGAGGTTCGACTGATCGACTGCGACGAGGCCGCCCATGCGGGGGCAATTCTCGACATTCTGAACGAGGCCATCGCTCATTCGACGGCCCTCTACGACTATGCGGCACGCCCGCCATCGGCGATGTCTGCCTGGTTCGCCACGAAGCGCGCGAACGGCTTTCCCGTGGTGGGAGCGGTCGACGCGCAAGGCGCGTTGATGGGTTTTGCCTCGTGGGGCACTTTCAGGGCGTTTCCGGCCTACAAGTACACGGTGGAGCACAGCGTCTACGTACACAAGGACTGCCGTGGGCGCGGGTTGGGCGCGCTGCTGATGCGAACGCTGGTGGAGCGCGCCGGGGCGGCGGGCCTGCATGCGATGGTGGGCTGCATCGATGCGGCCAACGAGGGGAGCATCCGGCTGCACCGGCAATTGGGGTTCGTCCATACGGGCACGATGCCGCAGGTGGGGTTCAAGTTCGGCCGGTGGCTGGATGCGGCGTTCTACCAGCTCACGCTGGAGACGCCGCTCGATCCGGTGGACGGTTAGGCGGCGGACCGTTCGGTGCTGGTGAGAGGGCGCGCCGCGCCGCGCCGTCCTCAAGCCGCCGGGGCCGCGCGCGCTTCGCCGCAATCCGGGTATTGCCGCAGCCGCTCGATCAGCCATCGGCCCGCAGGCCCGGGCAGCGAGTCGCGCCGATAGACCGCTTTCATCTCCAGCATGGGATCGCCCTGCACGCCGGTCTCCACCTGGATGCGCACCAGCCGCCCGTCGCGCATGTCGTCTTCCACCATGGGCCGGGGCATGTGCCCCCAGCCGAGGCCGGCGCGCAGGAAGGCGTGCTTGGCGCCGATGTCCGCCAGGCGCCACACGGTGTCGCCCAGCACGCCGAAGTCGCGGCCGGCGGTGAGGGGCGAGCGGTCGGTGAGGACGAGCTGAACATGGCCTTTCAGCTGCTGGCGAGTCAGCCGGCCCGGCTGCTGGGCCAGCGGCGATCCCGGGGCCGTCACGGTGACCATGGGCACGCCCATGAGCGGCACCTGTTCGAACTCGGGCGGAATGACGGGCAGCGAACCCATCACGCCCACGCGGCAGCGCCCGTCCAGCACCCATTGGGCCGCGGCGCCGAGTGCCTCCACCTGCAGTTGCAGCGTGGTGCCGGGAAAGGCGAGGGCAAAGGCGCCGATGGCGTCGGTCAGCGCCGCCATGGGGAACATGACATCGACCACGACCGACAGTTCGGGCTCCAGGCCGGCGGCCATCGAGCGTGCCTCGGCCTTGAGCGTGTCGGCCGCGCGAACGATGTCGCGAGCGCGGCCGGCCAGGGCCTGACCCTCCGGGGTGAGGGCGGGCAGGCGCGCCGCCCTGGTGAACAGCGTGACGCCGAGTTGCGCCTCCAGCCCGGCGATGGCCTGGCTGACGACCGACTGCGCCCGGCCGACGCGGCGGCCGGCGGCCGAGAAGCTGCCGGTTTCCACCGCGGCGACGAAGATGCGCAGGTGGTCCAGGGAGACGCCATCGAGCATGGTGATGTCCTCAATCCATCGTTAAAGCAGATGGATCATATTCAATCAAATAGGCTTCGCAGATGGAGGGCGCGTCTCTACATTGGGTGGGCAGCGGCGCCACGGCAAACCGGATGTGGCACCGGCGCAGATTTGTCCAGCACTTCTTTTTCAGGAGCACCCCACCATGTCCGCCTTGCTTTCCCCCTCCGCCCAGCGAACCATCGTGCGGCGCACCCGTGGCCGTGGACACGGTCCCATCACCCGGCTGATGAGCCCTGGCGACCTGGGCCAGGTGCTCAAGCCTTTCGTGTTTCTGGATCTGTTCCAGGGCGAATCGTCGTTTGCCGGTGGCATGCCCATTCACCCGCACTCGGGGCTGGCCATCGTCACGGTGGTGACCGAGGGCGACTTTCGCTTCGACGACGCGGTCTCGGGCGAGGGGGAATTGGCCTACGGCGGCGTGGAGTGGATGCGCTCCGGGGGCGGCGTGTGGCATGGCAAGGAGCTTTCACCAGGGCAGTCGCCGCGCATCGCGGGTTTCCAGCTCTGGCTGGCCCTGCCGCCCGAACTGGAAAACGGCCCGGTGGATAGCCAGTACATCGAGGCCAAGGCCATGCCCGCCAGCGGCCCGGTCACGGTGATCCTAGGCGAATACGCCGGCCTTCGCAGCCCGGTGCGGGCACCGGAGGGCGTTCACTACCTGCTCGTCACGCTGCAGCCCGGCCAGGCGTGGACGTATGTGCCGCCCCAGGGGCACGATGCGGCCTGGCTGGCGGTCAGCCACGGCCAACTGGTCGGTCCCAACGCGGTGGCCACGGGCGAGATGGCGGTGTTTGGCGCATCCGGCACGATCGAGCTGCAGGCCTCGCAGGAGCGCAGCGCGGTGTTCGTGATCGGGTCCGCTGAGCCGCATCCGCATGATCTGGTAACGGGCACGTATTCGGTGCACACCAGCCGGGCGGCCCTGGCGAAGGGGGAGGCAGGCATTCAGGCACTGGCCGAGCGCATGGCACTGCGCCCTGCGGGGCCGCAGCGGCGCACGGCGGTGTTCAGCGGCTGACGGCATCGCGCCGCCGGGCGAGCACGGTGGGCACGGGCCCGTTCAGTTCGCGCCGCCCACGCGCTGCAGCGCTTCCAGGTGCAGCAGTTCGATGCGCCGGTAGCGCAGGCCGATCAGGCCTTCCTGCGCCAGGGCGTTGAGTTCTTTCGACAGGGTCTGCCGCGTCACGCCGAGCATCATGGCCAGCGCCTCCTGCGGCACGGCCACGCTGGGCCGCAAGGTGGCGGACTGGGTGGCGTCGCCGCGCGCCAGGGCCAGCAGGCGGTGCACCACGCGCACGCGCAGCCCGCGCAGGGTGGCGTCTTCCATCATGCTGTACAGGCCCCGCACCCGTGAGGCGAGCAGGGTGGCCATGGCGTTGGCGAACACGGGGTCGGCCATCTGCGCGGCGAAGGCGGCGGGCGGCACCACGAGCAGGTCCACCCCGGTGAGCGCGGTGGCGTCGTGCGTGCGCGGCGAGCCGTCGATGAGGGTGATCTCGCCAAACCAGTTGCCCGGCTCCAGCAGCACCAGGATGGCTTCGCGCCCGTCGTCGCGCAGCGTGGAGATCTTGAGGGTGCCGGCCAGCAGGCCGTAGAACCCGCTGCCGGCCGCGCCCACCGGGTCGCCCTGGCGAAAGGGCATGGCGCCACGCTGCAGGTGCACCAGTTCCGCCGTGCCCAGCAGGCCATTGCGCTGCGCGGCGGGCAGGGCCGCGAACCAGGGATTGCCTTCCAGGGTGCGGCGTTGGGCGGGTGACAGCGGGGGCGTGTGGGGCATGCAGGGCGATGTGCGGTCCGGCGCGGGCGGGTAAACCAAGGGGTCGAACTGTCAATTATTGGACAGTTGGCGGGGCAGGGCGCGCCTACAGTGGCCCGGTTCCCCACGGAGACAACACGATGCAGACCCCAAAAAAGGCGACCTTCGTGCGCATGCAGGACAGCACGCGCGAAGACTGGCAGACCATCGGCGGCGAGTTCATGCAGTTCTCGCGCGGCCTGGCGGACCGGGTGGCGGCGCACCTGCGCATTCTGGAAGGCGACTACGGCGGCTTTCCGGTGGACCGGTATACCCATTCGCTGCAGACCGCCACCCGCGCGCTGCGCGATGGCCAGGACGAGGAGTACGTGGTGTGCGCGCTGCTGCACGACATCGGCGACACGCTGGGCTCGTTCAACCACCCCGACATCGCGGCCGCCATCCTGCAGCCGTTCGTGAGCGAGGCCAACCACTGGATGGTCCAGCACCACGGCATCTTCCAGGGGCACTATTTCTTTCACCACATCGGGCTGGACCGCCACCTGCGCGACCAGTTCGCGGGACACCCGCACTACCAGCAGACAGCCGAGTTTTGCGAGCGCTACGACAACCCGGCGTTCGACCCGCACGCGGAGACGCTGCCGCTCGACACCTTCATGCCGATGCTGCGGCGCGTGCTGGCCCAGCCGCGCCAGAGCCTCTACAAGGCAGCGCTGCAGCCGCCGCAGCCGGCCGCCGCCTGACGGCTGCCGGCTGCCGCCGCCCTCTTTCCCATGCACCCACCCCAAGGAATGTTCATGAATGCGATCTCCCCGTCCGAAGTCCGGCAACTCGTGTCTGCCGAAGAGTGGCAGTTGCGCGTCGATCTGGCCGCCTGCTACCGCCTGGTGGCCCTGCACGGCTGGAGCGACCTGGTGTTCACCCACATCAGCGCGCGGGTGCCGGGGCCGGAGCACCACTTTCTCATCAACCCCTACGGCCTGATGTTCGACGAGATCACGGCGTCCAGCCTGGTCAAGGTGGATTCGCAATGCAACAAGGTGATCGACTCGCCCCATCCGGTGAACCCGGCGGGCTTCGTGATCCACAGCGCGGTGCATGCGGCGCGCGACGACATCCAATGCGTGCTGCACACCCACACCCGCGCCGGCATCGCCGTGAGCGCGCAAAAGGACGGCGTGCTGCCCATCAGCCAGCAGTCGACCTTCGTGCTGGCCTCGCTCGCTTACCACGACTACGAAGGCGTGGCGATCCGCGACGACGAGAAGACCCGCCTGCAGGCCGATCTGGGCCGTGCCAACTTCCTCATGCTGCGCAACCACGGCCTGCTCACCTGCGGCAAAACGGTGGCGGATGCGTTCCTGGCCATGTACACGTTCGAATCCACCTGCCAGATCCAGATCGCCGCGCAGTCGGGCGGCGGGGAGCTGACGCGGGTGCACCCGCAGATCGTGCAGGGGGTGGGCCATGCGATGAAGGTGCAGACGGGCGGCCTGGGCGGGCAGTTCGTCTGGCCCGCGCTGATCCGCAAGCTCGACCGCACCGACCCGGGCTACCGCGACTGAGCGCGGCGGCCCCGATGGACAGCACCCTCATCGTCACGCGCTTTCTGTTCGGCGCGCTGGCACTCGTCATGTTCGGGCTCGGCCTCACCCTCCGGGTGGCCGACTTCCGGCGGCTGCTGCACAGCCCCAAGGCCGTGGGCATTGCGCTCGGCCTGCAGGTGATCGGCCTGCCGATCCTGTGCTACGCGATCATCCGCGCCTTCGGGTTGTCGCCGATTTTCGCCATCGGCCTCATGCTGCTGGCCGCGTCGCCGGGCGGCATCTCGGCCAACCTGTTTTCCCACCTGTTCGGCGGCAACGTGGCGATGAACATCTCGCTGACGGCGGTGAACACGCTGCTGTCCATCGTCACGCTGCCGATCATCGCCAACGCGGCCATCGCCCACTTCGCCCAGAGCGGGCAGGTGGTGCCGATCCAGACCGGCAAGCTCCTGGAGGTGATCGCCATCGTGCTGGTGCCGGTGGGGTTGGGCATGGCCGCGGCGGCCCGCTGGCCGGCCTTCGCGGCGCGCATGGAAAAGCCGGTGAAGGTCTTCAGCGCGCTGGTGCTGGCGGTGGTGTCCATCCTGTCCATCGCCAAGGAGTGGAGTTCGATCGCGAGCACCTTCGCCGAGATCGGGCCGGCGGTGCTGGTGTTCAATCTGGCGAGCCTGCTGTCCGGCTACTACCTGAGCCGCGCGGCCGGGCTGGACAAGCCGCTGGCCACCGCGGTGAGCTACGAGATCGGCATCCACAACTCGACGCTGGCCATCTTCATCGCCCTGAGCGTGCTGGGCAGCTACACGCTGGCGCTGCCCGCGGCCATCTACTCGGTGCTGATGTACATCACGGCGCCGCTGTTCGGCTGGCTGCTGCTTCGCCGTCCGGCGCCTGCGGTGCCGGCTCAGAATTAGTGCGCCTGCGGTGCCGGCTCAGA
>NZ_BAAJYS010000054.1:0-19216 GCF_057543315.1 Acidovorax sp. KPB24-07 | reverse complement strand
AAACTTCATCCAAATTCATCAGAACCTCTAATGCACGCACGCCCATGAGCAGCTTCGATCCCGCCGCACTGGAATGCCTGGCCGCCATCGTGGAGGAGGGCGGTTTCGAGCGCGCCGCCCAGCGCCTGAACGTCACGCAGTCGGCCGTCTCGCAGCGGCTGCGCGCCCTGGAGGCGCAGGTGGGCTCGGTGCTCATCGTGCGCAGCCGGCCGCTCAAGCCCACCACCGCCGGCCAGCTGCTGCTCAAGCACACCAAGCAGCTGCGCCTGCTGCGCGCCGACCTGGAGCGCGACCTGCAGGAACTCGCCCCGAGCGCCCCCGGCGGCGCGCGCGAGGACGAGCGCATCTCGATTGCCATCAACGCCGACAGCATTGCCACCTGGGCGCTGGAGGCGCTGCACGATCTGGTGCGCCAGCGCCTGCCCGTCGAGATCATCGTGGACGACCAGGATTTCACGCAGGAGTGGCTGCGCTCGGGCCAGGTGCTGGGCTGCGTCACCACGCTCAAGCAGGCGCTGCGCGGCTGCAAGGTGGTGCCGCTCGGGGCCATGCACTACGTGGCGGTGGCCTCGCCGGCGCTGGCGGCGCGCTACCTGCCGCACGGGCTCACGCCGCACAACTTCCGCGACGTGCCGTTCCTGTCGTTCAACCGCAAGGACGACATGCAGGCCGAGTTCGTGATGCGCGCCTTCGGCCTCAAGCGCGTGGCGCTGCACCACCTGTTCGTGCCCAGCTCCGAAGGCCAGGTGCGCGCCGCCACCGCCGGCTGGGGCGCGGGCGTGGTGCCCGAATTGCTGGTGCGCGGGGCGCTGGCCGACGGCAGCCTGGTGGACCTGGCGCCCGGCCATTCGCTGCCGATCCAGCTGTACTGGCACTGCTGGAACCTCGAATCGGAGGTGCTGGATGCGCTGTCCGAGGCGCTGACCCGCACCGCGGCCCGCATGCTGGCGGTGTAGGCCCCGGGCTGTCCCGGTACCGGGGGCCGCGGCCGGTCGCTAAGATGCGCCGCATGAACACGCCCCCGTCCCGCCCCTCCTTCAAGGCGCAAATGCACCAGGCACGGGAAGAGGCCATCGTGGCGGCTGCGGGCCGCCTGCTCGGCGAAAAGGGCTTCGAGGCCATGACGCTGGACGACGTGGCGGCCGAAGTGGGTGTGGCCAAGGCCAGCCTGTACAAGCACTTCGCCGGCAAGGACGACCTGTGCGCCGCTGCCATGGTGCATGCCGTGGACCGGCTGCAAGGGTTTTTGCAGAGCGTGCCGCCCGGCCAGTCCGCCATCGAGCGCCTGCAGGCGCTGCTGCGCTGGATGCTGTCGCTGCAGCTGACCGACGAGATGCCCCTGCTGCTGAGCCGCAATTCCGGTCTGGCCGGGCCGCTGCGCGACTGCGAGCGCTACCAGGCGTCGCTGCAGACCGCCAGCGCGCGGATCACCACCTGGATCGTGGAAGCCCAGGAGGCCGGCCAACTGAACGCCCAGTGGCCGCCCGACGTGGTGCTGTGGGCGCTGCTGGCCCGTTCGGCCGACCCGCTGCCGGCCATGCTGCGCGCCACCGGGCGGTACACCGATGCGCGCATCCTCGACTGGGCGGTGGAGACGTGCTTCGGCGGCCTGGCCGCGCAAGGGGTCAGCGCACCAGCAGCACCGGCACCTGGCTGTTCGCCAGCACCTGGGTACTGACCGAGCCCATCACCAGCTTGCCGAGCGCGCCGTGGCCGTGCGAGCCCATCACGAGCAGGTCGAACTTTCCGGTGTCCGCCACCTTGCCGAGGGTTTCGCCGATGGGGCCGGTCTTCACGATCCGCTGGGCCACCACCCCGTGGCGGGCGAGGAACTTGACCACCGGGCCGATGATTTTCTCGGCCTCTTCGGCGTGGTATTTCTCGACGGTTTCCTTGCCCAGGGCCGCGCGGGCGCGGGGCGGCAGGGCGGGCTGCACGGTCACCACGGTGTAGTCGTGCGTGCCGGCCAGCAGTTCCTCGTGGGTGGCGAGGTAGGCGAGCATTTTCTTGGTGTACGGGCTGCCGTCGACGGCGAGGAGGATGTTCATGAAGACGTCTCCGAAAGAGAAGGGACCAGACTAATCTGCGCGTGCGCCTGTTGTCTTGACCTGCGTCATCTTTGTATGCCCTGCGCGGCGAAAGCGCCGGCGTGGAAGCCGGCACCTGCGAACGATCATACGGTGGCGGTGAAATGCGGCGAGAAGGTGTCCTGCTCGCCCTTGCGGGCATAGCCCAGGGGGTTGGCCACCACGCGGCAGCGCCAGGGCGTTCCATCGGCCCGCGCGCCCTGCACCGTGTAGTCGCTCGGCGAATGCAGGTGGCCGTGCATCCACAGCTGGGCATGGGGCAGCAGATCGTCCAGCGCATTGCAGAACCCCGCGGTGCCGGGAATCAGCCCGTAGCGCGGGTCGGCGCTTTTCAGGCTCGGGGCGAAGTGCGTCACGGCCACGGTGGGACCGTCGAACGGGCGCGCGAGCGCGTCGCGCAGCCATGCCTGGCAGGCCAGGGACTGCTCGCGCATCGGCTCGGCCAGGAAGGGCTCGCCGCTGCGGGTGCCGCCAGTCTTGCGCAGGTAGAAGTTGGCGGCGCGAAAGGCCTTCTCGCGCTGGCGCAGGCGGCGCGCGAGGTCGGTGCTGCCCTCGTCCTCGGCCAGTGCGTCGAAGTCGCTCCAGAGGGTGGTGCCGACGAAGCGCACGCCCTCCAGCACCACGCTTTCGCGTTCCAGCCAGATCAGGCCCAGGCGGTCGCACACCTGGCGCAGGCGCTGCTGGGCGGCGTCGAAATCCTGCATGTCGTATTCATGGTTGCCGGGCACGAACAGCACGGGGGTCGGCCAGCCGGCGAACTGCGGCAGCGGGGAAAAGCGCGCCAGCCCGAAGTCGTCGTCGGCCAGCTGCGAGCCGGATTGGTAGGAGCCGATGTCGCCGGCCAGCACGAGCACGTCGGCGCCCGGGGCGGGGCTGGGGGCGAAGGCGGGGTGGGCTTCCAGGTGCAGATCGGACAGCAGTTGAATCTTCATGCGCCGATTGTGGAGGCTGGCGCGGTGCCGCCGTCAGGCCACGGGAGGGCGCCGGGCCGTGGGCAGGGCCGAGCGCGCCATCGCGCCCCGCAGCCAGCGGTGGGCCGCATCGTGCAGGCGGCGGCGGTGCCACAGCGCATCGACATGCACCGTGGGCAGCGGCATGGGCAGCGGGCGCCACACCAGTTCGCCGGCGATGCTGGCCACGCCCACGAAGTGGCGCGGCAGCACGGTGAGCAGGTCGGTGGTGGTCACCACGCGCCCAGCGGTGAAGAACTGGTTCACCGTGAGCACGATGCGCCGCTCGCGGCCCAGCGCGGTGAGCGCCTCGTCGATGAAGCCGTAGGGCTTGCCGGAAAAGCTCACCAGCAAGTGGCGCGCGCTGCAGTACAGGTCGAGCGTCATCGGCACCTGGGCGAGCGGGTGGCCGTGGCGCATCACGCACACGTATTCGCCGTCGTAGAGGCGCACGCTTTCGAAGGCCACCACGCTGTCGGTCTGGGCGCGTGCGGTCAGGTCGGCCATCACCGCGGGGAAGTAGCCCACGGCCATGTCGGCGGATTCGTCGTCCAGCATGCTGCGCGGGTCGCGCGTGGTGAGCGGCACCACGCGCACGGACACCCCGGGCGCCTCGCGCTCGATGATCTCCACCAGCGGCGGGATCAGCGTGGCGCCCGTGGCGTCGGCCATGGCCAGCACGAACGTGGAACTGGCGGTGGCAGGGTCGAAATCCCCCGGCGCCAGCGACTGTTGCAATTGCGCCAAGGCCTGCCGCACCGGCGGCCACAGTGTGAGCGCCCGGGGCGTGGGCTGCACGCCCTGCCCGCTGCGCACCACCAGGTCGTCGCCCAGCACCTCGCGCAGGCGCCGCAGCGCGTTGCTCACGGCCGGCTGGGTAAGCGACAGCTTGTGCGCAGCTCGGGTGAGGTTGCGCTCGGTCATCACCTCATCGAACACGCGCAGCAGGTTCAGGTCAAGCGAGCGGAAGTTGAGAGGCAGCATGTTGAACCATCACTTCAATGAATGACTGAGATTCAAAATATAAAGTGGAACAGCCATGGGGTAAACCCTAAGATTCACCCATTCGCCCGGCAATTTCGCCAAAAGCGTCTGAAAAGGGTCCTCATCATGGCAAATTTTGTACACATCGAATACCGCACCGAACACCCCGGCGTGCAGCGCGCAGAGCGCTTCGCCGCTTCCCTGAAGGGCGCTGCCGCCAGCCTGGACGGCGCACGGGGCGCATCCTCCCTCCTGCTGGCCGCCGTCGTGGCCGCCGTGCTGGTGGTCGCCAACCAAGTGGTCGACACCCGCGCCGAAGGCCACATGCTGGCCGCTTGGATGGTCATGTGGGTGATCGCCTTCGCCGCGCTGGCCCTGCTGGCCGGTCCCGCCCGCCGCGCCAGCGCTGTGTTGCGCTCCGGCTACAAGGCCTGGGCCGAAGCCCGTCGCCGTGAAGCCGAGGACGAAAAGACCTGGAACGCCGCACTGTACGACGCCCGCATCATGGCCGACCTGAGCCGTGCCATGAATGGCATCGCGGTGGACAACATCCGCCGCTACTACTGAGATCGGCGGCCGGACCGGCCGCGAAGTCTCCCCATCAAGGGCGCCCCACCAGGCGCCCTTTTTCTTTTTCATGGCGCGCCGGGTACGGGCTCCCCACCCCCTGCCAGCCACCGCTGGCGCCAGCGCTCCAGGCCGTAATAGATGACAGGGGTGGTGTACAGCGTGAGCAACTGGCTGACCGCCAGCCCCCCCATGATGGCCAGGCCCAGCGGCCGGCGCAGCTCGGAGCCTTCGCCCGTGCCGAGCACCAGGGGCAGCGCGCCGAGCAGGCCTGCCAGATTGGTCATCAGGATCGGGCGCAGCCGCAGCGCCGCCGCACGGCGGATCGCCTGCTGCGGCGGCAACCCCTCGCGGCGCTGGGCGTCGAGCGCGAAGTCGATCATCAGGATGGCGTTCTTCATGACCACGCCGATGAGCAGAAACAGCCCCAGCAGCGCCATGAGGCTGAACGGGGTGTTGGTCAGCCACAACGCCAGCAGCGCGCCAACGCCCGCCGGCGGGACGGTGGAGAGGATCGTGAGCGGGTGCACCAGACTCTCGTACAGCACCCCCAGCACCAAGTACACGGCCAGCACCACGCCCAAGATGAGCCAGGGCTGCGAGCGCACCGCGCTGGACCGTGCCGCGTCTTCCCCGGACGGCGCCAGGTGCACCGAGGCGGGCAGCATCACGCGCGCCATCACGGCGTTGAGTGCACGCTGGCCCTGCTCCTGCGTCACGCCGGGGGCGAGGCTGTAGCCAATGTACATCGACGCGAACAGCGCGTCGTGCCACACCTGGTCCTCCGCCAGCCCGTAGCGCCACGTGGCAAAGGCCGTGAGCGGCACGCGCGATCCGTTCGGGGTGAGCACCTGCATCTGCGCCAGCGATTGCGGCTGCGAAGTGAAGCGCGGGTCCACCTCCATCACTACGCGGTACTGGTTGAGCCGGTCGTACAGCGTGGTCACCTGGCGCTGGGCGTAGGAGTTGTTCAGCACGGACGCCACGGCCTGCATGTCCACCCCCAGGCGCTGCGCGGCCTCGCGGTCGATGTCCACCACCACCTGCTGCGCGCCACCGTCGCTCACGGCCTGCACGTCGGTGAATTCCGGTGCCTCGCCCATGGCCAGCGACACCTTCCGGGCCCAGGTGCGCAGCGAGCGCACTTCGCCCGAGCGCAGGATGACCGCCGTATCGGCCTCGCCGAACGACACGCCGCCGATCTGGATGTCCTGCTCGATGCTGGGGCTCAGCACCCCGCCCGGCACGGCTGGCGCCTTCTCGCGAAGCCGGTTGACCACGGCTTGCGTCGGCTCGCCGCCACGCTCCGCCAGGGGTTTGAGGCTGACGATGAAAAAACTGTTGGCGATGCTGCCGCTGCCGCCGCTGGTGCCGGCCACGTGGGCCACGGCCGGGTCGGCCAGCAGCAGGCGGCGGTAGGCCTCGATCTTGGGCTGCATGACCTGGAACGAAAAGCCATCGTCGCCGCGGATGAAAGCGTGGACGATGCCGGTGTCCTGACGCGGCATCATGATCTTGGGCAGCGACTGGTAAAGCCACACGTTCACGCCCACCACGGCCAGGAAGGCGAGCAGCACCACGAAGCTGTGGCGCAGCGCCCAGCCCAGGCTGCGGTCGTAGCCGTGGCGCAGGTCGGCCAGCATCGCGGCGCTGGCGGCCCCCACGCGAGCGGTCCAGGCATGCCGCGCCTGTGCCTGGCGTGCGCTGCGCTGCCCGCGCAGCCCATAGGCGCACAGCACAGGCGTGAGCGTCAGGGACACCACCAGCGAGATCACCACCGCCGCCGCCAGCGTGATGGAGAACTCGCGGAACAGCCGCTGCACCACGCCGCCCATGAACAGGATCGAGACGAAGACCACCACGAGGGCGAGGGTCATCGCCACCAGCGTGAAACCCACCTCGCCCGCGCCGCGCAGCGCGGCGCGCAACGGCGTCATGCCGCGTTCGATGTAGCGCTCCACGTTCTCCAGCACCACGATCGCGTCGTCCACCACCAGGCCGGCCGCCACGATGAGGGCCATGAGCGACAGGTTGTTGAGCGAAAAGCCCGCCAGGTACATCACCGTGAACGTGCCGATGAGCGACACCGGGATCGCCACGGTGGGAATGAGCGCCGTGCGCAGCCGCCCGAGAAAGGCCGCCACCACGGCCACCACCAGCGCCACCGACAGAGCGAGCGTGAGATGCGCCTCGCGCAGCGTGGCCCGGATGCCTTGCGAACGCTCGACGACGATGTCCAGCCGCGCGCTCGCAGGCACCAGTGTGCGCAGGTAGGGCAGCTGCGCACGGATCGCGTCCACGGTCGCCACCGTATTGGCGCCGGGCTGGCGCCGCACCTGCAGGATGACGGCATCGCGCTCGTTGTGAAAGCCGCTGCTGTAGCGGTTCTCGGTGGAGTCGGTCACCCGCGCCACGTCGGACAGGCGCACTGGCGCGTTCTCGGCCCAGCGCACCACGAGCGACGTGTAGTCGGCCGCGCGGGCCGGCGCGCCATCCAGCGCCAGGGGCCAGTGACGGGCGCCTTCTTCCACCGCGCCCAGGGGCTGCACCGAGCCGGCCCGCACGATGGCCGACCGCACCTCGTCCAGCGACAGCCCCTGGTGCGCCAGGGCGCCCGGATCGAGCTGCACCCGCACCGCCGGCAGCGAGGCGCCCCCGACCGAGACATCGGACACACCCGGCACCTGCGCGATCTTCTGCGCCAGGATCGTGGAGGCGGCGTCGTACAGCGCCGAGGGCGCCAGGTCCGGCGACGACAGCGCCAGCACCACGATGGGCCGCTGGGACGACTGGATCTTGCGGAAGGTCGGGTTGCCCTTCATGCCCGCAGGCAACTGGCTGCGCACTGCGTTGATCGCCGCCTGCACGTCGCGCGCGGCCGCATCCAGGTCGCGGCCCAGCACAAATTCGAGCTTCACCTCCGTCGTGCCCTGGTTGCTGCTGGACGAGATGGCCGCCACGCCGGCAATCGCACCGAGGGCGCGCTCCAGCGGGGCGGCCACGGTGGCGGCCATGCTTTCGGGGCTGCCGCCGGGCAGGCTGGCGCTCACGCGGATGACGGGGTAGTCCACCTGCGGCAGCGCCGCCACCGGCAGCAGCCGCCAGGCCAGCAGGCCCATCAGCACCAGCGCCAGCGACAGCAGCGAGGTGGCCACCGGGCGGCGGATGCACAGGCGCGCCAGGTTCATGGCCCGCTGCCCGCCGTGCCGTCCTGCCAGGCCGCACGGCGGCGCGAAAGCCGCTGGCCCAGCCGGTCGAAATACAGATACACCACGGGGGTGGTGAAGAGCGTGAGCACCTGGCTGACCACCAGCCCGCCCACCATCACGATGCCCAGCGGCTGGCGCAACTCCGCGCCCGAGCCCTGTGCGAGCATGAGGGGCAACGCGCCCACCAGGGCGGCCAGCGTCGTCATGAGGATGGGGCGCAGGCGCAGCAGCGCGGCACGCCGGATGGCCTCGTGCGCGGGCAGCCCGAGGCGGCGCTGCGCATCCAGGGCGAAGTCCACCATCATGATCCCGTTCTTCTTGACCAGGCCGATGAGCAGCACGATGCCGATCACCGCGATCAGGTCCAGCGGGCGGCCGCTGACGAGCAGGGCCAGCAGCGCGCCGACGGTGGCCGAGGGCAGCGTGGAAAGGATGGTGATGGGGTGGATGGTGCTTTCGTAAAGCACCCCGAGCACGATGTACATGGTGACCACCGCTGCCAACACCAGCCACAGCGTGTTGGACAGCGATGCGCGGAACGCCTCGGCCGCGCCCTGAAAGCGCGTCTCGATCTGGGGCGGCAGACCGGTGGCCGCAAGCTCCCGTTCGATGGCCGCCACGGCCGCCCCGAGCGAGTGGCCCGCGCCCAGGTTGAACGACACCGTGGCCGCCGGAAACTGGCCTTGCTGCAGGACCTGCAGCGGCGCGGGCTGCTGGGTGATGCGCGCCACGGCCGCCAGCGGCACGCTGCGCCCGGACGGCGTGGACACGAACGTGGTCTGCAACGCATCCAGCCCGCGTGCGTGGCGCGGATCGACCTCCAGCACCACGCGGTACTGGCTGGCCTGGGTGAACAGCGTGGCGATCTGCCGCTGGGCGTAGGCGTTCTGCAAGGCGGTGGCGATGTCGGCCACGGTGAGGCCCAGGCGCGCGGCGGCGTCGCGGTCCACCTCCACGTGCGCCTGCCGGCCCTGTTGCTGCAGGTCGCTGGCCACGTCCGCCAGTTCGGCGCGGGCGCGCAGCCGCTCCACCAGGCGTGGCACCCAGGTGTCGAGCAATGCCGGGTCCGGCGTGGTCAGGGTGAACAGGTACTGCGTGCGGCTCACACGGTCTTCGATGGAGAGTTCCTGCACCGGCTGGAACCAGGCCGTGATGCCGCCCACCTGGCGCGCGCGGGCGCGCAGGCTGTCCAGGATGGCGCGGGCACTGGTCTGCCGGTCTCCATGGGCGCGCAGGTTGATGAGCATGCGCCCGCTGGAGAGCGAGGCATTGCTGCCGTCCACCCCCACGAAGGACGAAAGGCTCGCCACGTCCGGCTCCTGCAGCAGTGCGTCGGCCAGCGCCTGCTGGCGCTGCGACACCACGGTGAACGAGCTGTCGGGCGCCACCTCGGTCACCACCTGGACCACCCCGCTGTCCTGCACCGGAAAGAATCCCTTGGGCACGGCCAGGTAGAGCAGGACGGTGAGGACCAACGTGGCCAGCATCGCCAGCATCGTCAGGCCCTGGTGCGCGAGCACCGCATCGATCGCGCGGCCATAGCGTTCGAGCACGCGGTCCATGAAGCCCGTGCCCTTGCCTTCGCCGGGCGGCGCGTGCAGGGGGGCCTTGAGCAGCCGGGCGCTCATCATCGGCGTGAGCGTGAGCGACACCAGCAGCGAGATTCCGATGGCCACGGCCAGCGTGAGTGCGAACTCGTGGAACAGCCGCCCGACCACGTCGCGCATGAACAGCAGCGGAATCAGCACGGCCACCAGCGACACGGTGAGCGAGACCAGGGTGAACCCGATCTCCGAAGCGCCCTTGAGCGCCGCCTGCAGCGGCGGCAGGCCCTGCTCTCGGTGGCGCGCGATGTTCTCCAGCATGACGATGGCATCGTCCACCACGAAGCCCGTGGCGATGGTGAGCGCCATCAGGCTCAGGTTGTTGACCGAAAAGCCCAGCAGGTACATCACGCCGAAGGTGCCCACCAGCGACAGCGGCACCACCACGCCCGGAATGAAGGTGGCGGTGGCGCTGCGCAGGAACAGGAAGGTCACCAGCACGACCAGACCCACCGCGAACACCAGCTCGAGCTGCACGTCGCGCACCGAGGCGCGGATGCTCTGTGTGCGGTCGGTGAGCAGCGCCACGTTCACGGCGGCGGGCAGGGTGGCGGTGAGCTGGGGCAGCAGGGCACGCACCCGGTCGGCGACGTCGATCACGTTGGCACCCGGTTGCCGCTGCACGTTGAGCAGCACGGCCGGCTGCCGGTCGGCCCATGCGGCCAGAAAGCGATCTTCCGGGCCGGATTCGACGGTGGCCACGTCGCCCAGGCGGATCGGAGCGCCCGGCGGCGCAGTGCCCGTGCCGGCGACGGCCGGGTTGGACGCCACCGTGCCGGTGGGAGTGCGCCAGGCGACGATGAGCCGGCGGTAGGCGTCCGGCGAGGTGATCTGGTCGTTCGCGTCCAGCAAGGTGGTGCGGTACGGGCCGTCGAAGCTGCCCTTGGGCTGGTTGGCATTGGCGCCCGCGATCGCCCGGCGCACGTCTTCCATGCCCAGTTGCTGCGATGCCAACGCCGTGGGGTTGACCCGCACGCGCAGGGCCGGGCGCTGACCGCCGGCCAGGCTCACCAGACCCACGCCCGACAGCTGCGCGAGCTTTTGCGCCATGCGCGTTTCCACGAGGTCGTGCACCTCGTGCAGCGGCAGGCTCGCCGAGGTGATGGCCAGGGTGAGGATGGGCGCGTCGGCCGGGTTCACCTTGCGGTAGATCGGCGGTGCGGGCAGGTCGGCGGGCAGCAGGCTGGCCGCGGTGTTGAGCGCGGACTGCACGTTCTGCTCGCCCACGGCCAGGTCCGCGTCCAGCATGAACTGCAGCGTGATGACCGAGGCACCGCTGGAGCTGGTGGACGACATTTGCCGCAGGCCCGGGATCTGCCCGAGCCGGCGCTCCAGCGGCGCGGTGATGGCACGGGCCGTGACATCCGGGCTGGCGCCCGGGTGGAAGGTGAACACCTGGATGACGGGGTAGTCCACCTGCGGCAGCGCCGCTACCGGCAGCAGGCGCCAGGCGATCGCCCCTGCGATGAGCAGCGCCAGCATGAGCAGCAGCGTCGCCACCGGGCGCAGGATGAACGGGCGCGAAAGATTCATGGCGGCGGCGGTACCAGGGCAGCGGTGGTTCGGGCGTTGCGGGGCAGCGCCATCAGCGCGCCGTGCTGGCGGAGGTGGAGGCTGCCGCGGCCTGCGCTTTTGCGCGCTGCTGCAGCTGATGCGCGGTCTGAGGGGGCTCGCCATCCACCACCTGCGCCACGTCGATGCCGTCCCGCAGGCGATCCAGCCCTTCCAGCACGACGGAATCGCCTTCGGCCAGGCCCTGGGTCACGACCAGGCGCTCGCCATCGCTGGCACCCAGCGCCACGCGGCGCAGCACGGCTTTACCGTCCCGCACGGTGTACACGTAGGGCCCCTGGCTGCCGTGCTGAACCGCATCCGCCGGCACAACGAGGGCATTCTCCAGCGTGCGCACTTTCAGCCGCACGTTGACGAACTGGTTGGGAAAAAGCGCGTCGTCGGCATTGTCGAACTGGGCCTTGAGCCGCAAGGTGCCGGTGGCCGTGTCGATCTGGTTGTCCAGGGTGGTCAGCCGCCCGGTTCCCAGCAGGGCGGCTTCGGCGCGGTCCCAGGCCTGCACCACCAGGGGCCGGGCACCGCGTGCGCGGCACGTACGGCCGGCAGCTGGGTTTCGGGAATGGCGAACAGCACTGTGATGGGGTGCGTCTGCGTGATGGACACCAGGCCCTGGGCATCGGCCGTCGCGACCAGATTGCCCGCATCGACCCTCCGCATGCCCAGACGGCCGGCCACCGGGGCCTCGATCCGCGTGTACGACAGCTGCAACTGGGCCTCCTGCACCTGGGCGCGCACAGTCGCCAGGCTGCCGCGCAGTTGGGCCACCAGGGCTTCCTGGGTTTCCAACTGCTGCCGCGCGATGGAGTCCTGCTGCAGCAGCGTGCGGTAGCGCGCCACGTCGCGCTCCGCGCTTTGCAGTTGCGCCTGCATCTGCTGCTGCAGGCCCTCGGCCTGTGCCAGCTTCACGCGGAAGGGTGCGGGGTCGATCTCGGCCAGCACCTGGCCACGCCGCACCTCCTGGCCCTCCTGGAACAGCACGCGCGCCAACTGGCCGTCCACGCGGCTGCGCACGGTCACGCTTTGCAGTGCAGTCACGGTGCCGATGGCCTTGATCTGCTCGTCCATGGCCTGCCGCTGCACACCCACGAGGCGCACCGGAATGGGTCCGCTCCAGGGACTGGGCCCCGTCTCCTGCAGCGCAGGTTGGCGCCACATGAGATACCACGCCACCCAGGCCAGCAACACCAGCACCACGCAGCCCAGCAGCCGCAGCCAGAGACGGCGTGTGGATGCCGCCGGCATCCGCTCAGAAACCATTTCAACCATGTCGGGCCCGTCGAGGGGAGAAGAGTGCCAGCGCCGCGGGCGCAGGAAGCCGGTGCGCAACCCGGCGAACCGGGAGTTGCAGCGGCATTGTCGGTCCCATGAGAAGACGGGGCAGTGGGGACGTGTGCGGTGCGGTGCCCGGTCGGGGTTGGCCGCCTGCGAATTTAGCCGAAAGAACGGTCTAAATGATAATGACTTTTAATTGGAAGGTGATCTGTGCCATCACGAAAAAGCGCCCGGGCCGCTGTGCGGACCGGGCGCTTTACATCGGAACGGCCATTCGGTGGCGTGGCGCCACCGAACCCCATGCGCGAAGGGATCAGCCAGCCAGACGCTTTTCCAGCGCGGCCTTCGTGTCGAGCAGCGCGGCAGGCAGGTGGTAGGCCAGTTGATCGAAATGGGCCGTGTGCAGCTTCAGCTCGTCGGCCCAGGCGGCGGCATCGATGCGGGTGACCGTGTCGAACTGCGCCGGGGTGAATTCGATGCCCGTCCAGTTGATCTCGCCGTACTGGGGGGCGGTGCCGATCGGCGTGTCCTGACCGCTGGCCTGGCCTTCGATGCGGTCGATCATCCACTTGAGCACGCGCATGTTGTCACCGTAGCCGGGCCAGACGAACTTGCCGTCGTCGCCCTTGCGGAACCAGTTGGTGGTGTAGATCTTCGGTTGTTGTGCGCCGGCGGCAGCGATCTTCTCGCCCATGTTCAGCCAGTGCTGGAAGTAGTCGCTCATGTTGTAGCCCATGAAGGGCAGCATGGCGAACGGGTCGCGGCGCACCACGCCCTGCTGGCCGGCGGCAGCGGCCGTCGTCTCGGAGCCCATGGTGGCGGCCATGTAGACGCCTTCCGTCCAGTTGCGGGCCTCGGTCACCAGCGGCACGGTGGTGGAGCGGCGGCCGCCGAAGATGAACGCGTCGATCTTCACGCCCTTGGGGTCGTCCCAGGCTTCGTCGAGCGCGGGGTTGTTGGTGGCAGCCACGGTGAAGCGCGCGTTGGGGTGTGCGGCCTTGGCGCCGGTTTCCTTGGCGATCTGGGGCGTCCAGTCCTTGCCTTGCCAGTCGATCAGGTGGTCGGGCAGCTTGCCGGTGTCCTTTTCCATGCCCTCCCACCACACGTCGCCATCGTCGGTCAGCGCGACATTCGTGAAGATCACGTTCTTGTCCAGGCTGGCCATGCAGTTGGGGTTGGTGTGGTAGTTCGTGCCCGGGGCCACGCCGAAATAGCCGGCTTCGGGGTTGATGGCGCGCAGGCTGCCATCGGCCTGGGGCTTGATCCAGGCGATGTCGTCGCCGATGGTGGTGACCTTCCAGCCTTCGAACGCCTTGGGCGGAACCAGCATGGAGAAGTTGGTCTTGCCGCAGGCGCTCGGGAAGGCGGCGGCCACGTGGTACTTCTTGCCTTCGGGGTTCGAGACACCCAGGATCAGCATGTGCTCAGCCAGCCAGCCCTGGTCGCGGCCCATGGTGGAAGCGATGCGCAGCGCGAAGCACTTCTTGCCCAGCAGCGCGTTGCCGCCGTAGCCCGAGCCATACGACCAGATCTCGCGCGTTTCGGGGTAGTGCACGATGTACTTGGTCTTGTTGCAAGGCCAGGACACGTCCTTCTGGCCGGCCTGCAGCGGGGCGCCCACGGTGTGCACGCAGGGCACGAAGTCGCCTTCCATGCCCAGCACGTCGTACACGGCACGGCCCATGCGGGTCATGATCTTCATGTTCACGGCGACGTAGGGGCTGTCGGACAGTTCGATGCCCACGTGTGCGATGGGCGAGCCCAGCGGGCCCATGCTGAACGGCACCACGTACATGGTGCGGCCCTTCATGCAGCCGTCGAACAGCGGCTGCAGCGTGGCGCGCATCTCGGCCGGTGCCATCCAGTTGTTGGTGGGGCCGGCATCTTCCTTCTGGGCGGAGCAGATGTAGGTGCGGTCTTCCACGCGGGCCACGTCGCTCGGGTCAGACCAGGCAAGGTAGCTGCCAGGGCGCTTGGCGGGATTGAGTTTCTGGAACGTGCCGGCATCGACCAGTTGCTGGCAGAGGCGGTCGTACTCTTCCTGAGAGCCGTCGCACCAGTAGATGGCGTCGGGCTTGCAGAGGACGGCCATGTCGGCCACCCAGGCGAGCAGGCGGGCGTTTTTGACGTAGGCGGGGGCTTTGAGATCCAGGCCTTGCATGGTGGGTGCGTTCATCGGGAGCTTCCTGAAGTTGAAAAACAGTTTTTTCAAAGGAAGCTGCCGACGAGCGGCGCGACGTGGGGGCCTGCGCATGGGTCTTCTGAGCGCTGCCTTTGAAAAAACGGCTGGATGCTCAGTCGGCGGGCGGGGAGTGCGGCGAGAGCTGCAGGGTCCGCGGGTCGGCTGGGATGACGATTTTATGAATCCCACCCGCGCCTGTCTGTCAGACAGACATTACTTTCATGCAAAAAAGGCATGGGGTTATGTGGGTGTTGAGCATGATCTGGACTGCCATGTCGCTGCCGGGACAAATCTGCCGATTTTTCCTTAGTCGCCTGCTTGCGTGCCCTGCGGATTTCTCCGAAAGTTCAATTACCGCCCGGCAGGTAAAAAATGGATTGCAGTGTTTTGGCCGTGGCGAGATTCCATGCCACACAAGGAGATATATGGACTTCCAGACCTTGCAACTCGCGGTGCAGGACCGCATCGCCGTCGTGACACTGAACCGGCCACCGGTCAATGCCCAGAACGCGGAGCTGCGTGCCGAGATCACGCAGGTATTCGATGAATTGTCGGATCGGGAGGACGTCTCGGTCGTGGTGCTGACCGGCGCAGGCAAAGTTTTTTTCCGCAGGTGCCGACATCCGCGAGCGCCCCAACCTCGGTGCGACCGCGGGCGCTTACGGCCGCCACAACCGGCTGGTGCGCGAATCGTTCTACGCAGTTGTCGAATGCTCCAAGCCCGTCATCGCGGCCATCAACGGGCCCGCCATGGGTGCGGGCTTCGGTCTGGTGATGGCCTCTGACATCTGGGTGGCTTCCGAGGACTGCTATGTGTCGATGCCTGAGATCAACGTAGGGCTCGCAGGGGGCGTGACTTTCCTGCAGGAGGTGTTCGGCCGTTCACGCGCACGTCGCATGTTCTTCACCGGCATGAAGGTCAGTGGCGCCGAACTCTATCGCCTGGGCCTGGTGGAGGCCTGCCTGCCTGCCGAGGAGCTGATGCCCTACGCGATGGACCTGGCGCGCGAGATCGCCTCCAAGAGTCCCATTGCGCTGCGGCTGGCCAAGGAGGCCGCGCGACTGACGCAGTTGATGCCGTCGCGCGACGCCTATCGCTATGAGCAGGGCAACACCGTCGCGTTGTCCAAGACGGAGGATGCCAAGGAGGCCCAGCGCGCCTTCCTGGAAAAGCGCGCTCCGGTTTACGTGGGCCGCTGACGGGCAGAGAGAGCAGCCGGGCCTGCGCCCAGGACGCTGCTGCAAAATGGAGGCTGCACGACACCATCCCCATCGCAGCGATGCGAGGGGTTTGTGGCACCGGGGTGGCGCCGATCCGCCGCCCGGCCGGGTGCCAGAACTACAAAAGAGAGGAGGCCTCCCCCTATGGCAAACCGTCCAGCCGCTTCGGCGAACGACCCCGTCGACTCTGCGCCCACGACCCGCTCCGACACCCGGCAGGAACAGCTCATCGACATTGCATGCCGCCTGTTTGCGCAGCGCGGGTACGAGGGCACTTCGCTGCGTGACATCGCCGAAGAGGCCAAGATCACCAAGGCGGCGCTGTACTACCACTTCCCCAACAAGGAAGCGCTCTACGAGCGCATCGTGCTGGAATCCATGCAGGCGCTGGTGGACTCCGTGCGCGAGGCGATGGCCGGGGGCGCCACGCCGGTCGACAAGGTGCGGCTGTTCATGCAGTCGTCGGCCGACTTCCTCGACCGCAGCCGCCATTCCTGGATCGCTGGCTCCAACGCCTTCTGGTCCGGCAGCGCGGTTGACCCGCGTGCCATGGCCGTCTATCTGCGCGACGAGTACGAACACCTGCTGCGCGACAGCATCGCGCAGGCCATCTCGGCAGGGCAGTTCCGTGCGGTGGACCCGGCCATGGCCGGGCGCATGCTGCTGTCCATGCTGAACCACATCGCGCGGTGGCATTCGCCCGGAGGTCGCCTCACCACCCGGCAGGTGATCGAGCAGTACCTCGACATGGCGTTCGGCGGCCTGCTGCAGTAAAGCGCGCCACCTTCTCCCGGGCACCCCCCAAGCCGCCCCGGCCTGCGCCGGGGCGGCTTGTTCGTTTCTGGCCTTCCTGGCGCGCGGCGCGGGTTTTCCCTGTTCATTTACTTGCCGGCCGTTTAGTAGACTTTTCGCAGGAGTCTACCCATGCGCACTGACCGACGCCATTTCCTCTTGTTGCCCTGGAGTGCAGGCCTGGCCTGTGCCCAGGCGCGGGCGCAAGGAGTGGTGGGCGCTGAGGGGCTGGTGGGGGCCAAGCCCGTCCAGATCGTCGTGCCTTACGCCGCTGGAGGCCTGACGGACAACCTGGCACGCCCGATCGCGTCGGCCCTCTCGGCGCGGTGGTCCCGGCCAGTGGTGGTCGACAACCGCAACGGCGGGGGCGGCACCATCGGCACGGCGTTGGTGGCGCGCGCGCCGGGCGATGGCCATACGCTGCTGCTCACGGCATTCGGCTACATCGCCAATCCGCTGTTGATGAAACAGCTGCCTTACGATCCACGCGCCCTGGCTCCCCTCGCCATGGTGGGCGACACGCCCAGCGTTCTGTACGTGAGCACGCGCCTGCCCGTGACGTCGGTGGCCGAGTTGGTGGTGTACGGCAAGGCACACCCGGGCAAGCTGGTGTTCGCTTCGTCCGGCAACGGGTCCAGTCCGCACATCGCCGCAGAACTGCTGGCGTCCCTCACGGGCATGGACATCGTGCATGTGCCTTACCGCGGCAATGGGCCCGCGCTGAACGATCTGCTGGGCGGGCAAGTCCATGCCATGTTCGATTCGGTGGCGTCGTTGTCCCATGTGCGCAGCGGACGGCTGCGGGCGCTGGGTGTTGCGAGCACCGCCCCGCTGGCCCGGGCGCCCGAGTTGTTGCCCATTGCCCAGTCCGGCGTGCCGGAGCTGGCCCATTTCACCGCAGGGGGCTGGTTCGGCTTTTTCCTGCCGGCATCCACTGCGCCCGCATTGCAGCGATGGCTGCATGCCGAATTGCGCCAGGTTCTGGAGCAGCCCGCCGTGCGCGAAGCCGTGGAGCGTGCCGGTGTCGAGCCCCGCAACCTAGACCTGGAGGCCTTCGCGGCCTACCTGCGCGCGGAGAGCGAGCGCTGGGCCCCCGTTTTCCGTGAACGCAACATTCAACTGGATTGATGCGTGCCGTGGCCTCTACCCCGCCTGCGCGCGCAGCCGCCACGCCGCGGCCTTCTACCGCATGGTCAAGGGCTGTGGCTTCCTTCTTTTCTGCAATGAACCGGGGCTAGCGCCCCAGCACTTCCAAGCACCATGACGATCTCCCTCCCTTCATCGCACACCCTCGACCCCTACGATGCCTTCCGCGAGGAACTGCGCCAGTTCGCCGAGTCCGAATGCCCGTCGGCCTTGAAGGAGGTCGTTCGCAACAACCAGAAGGTCACGCGCAACGAGTACCGCATCTGGCAGGAAAAGCTCTTCGCGCGCGGCTGGGGTGCGCCCAACTGGCCGGTGGAATACGGCGGCACGGGCTGGGACCTGCAGCAGCGCTACCTGTTCGAGGAGGTCACCGCGCAGGCCGACTGCCCGCCCCAGTACCACCACGGCCTGGGCCACATCGGCCCGGTGATCATGCACTTCGGAACGCCCGAGCAGAAGGCGCGCTTTCTGCCGCGCATCCTGGACGGCAGCGAGTGGTGGTGCCAGGGCTACTCCGAGCCCGGCGCGGGCTCCGACCTGGCGTCGCTCAAAACGGCGGCGGTGCGCGACGGCGACCACTACGTGATCAACGGCCAGAAGATCTGGACCTCGCACGCGCAGGAGGCCGACATGATGTACACGCTGGTGCGCACGTCGAACGAAGGGCGCAAGCAGGCCGGCATTTCGCTGCTGCTCGTGCCCATGGACACGCCGGGCATCGAGGTGCGGCCCATCCCCACGATCGACCACTGGCACCACGTCAACGAGGTGTTCCTCCACGACGTGCGCGTGCCTGTCGCCAACCTCCTGGGCGTGGAAGGCGAGGGCTGGAAATGCGCCAAGTTCCTGCTCGACCGTGAGCGGCTCTCGCCCGCGACGGTGCCTCGCCTGGCCCGGCTGGCTGAGCAGGTGGGGGATCTGCTGCGCGCACGCGGCGCTGGCGGATCGGCGCCCAGCGCGAGCCAGCATGTGCTGCTCGAACGCCTGTACCTGGCCCAGGCCGGCGTGGCGGGCGCGCGCGAGATGCTGCTGAGCGCCATCCAGGAGGAGATGCAAGGCACGCTGGCAGCCTCGAAATCGTCGGCGCTCAAGCTCTACTGCTCGGACCTGTCCCAGCAGCTCATCGGCATCGCGCTGGACATCGCCGGCCCCGAGTACGCCGCGCGCCTGGTCGACACGGTCGCGGCCACAGGGCAGGAAGTGGCGGGCGATTCAGACGACCCCCTGCGCCAACTCATCCACACCTACCTGTTCTACCGCTCGCGCACCATCGCCGGGGGCACCAGCGAAGTGCAGAAGAACGTGATCGCCCGCGACCTTTTCGGAGCCTGACCCATGACATTCCACGCCACGCCGATGTTCCCCGGCGACCTCTATGACACCACCTCCCGCGTGGCCGCTGCGCGCCCGTGGCAGAGACCTTCGAATCCCAGGAGCCCAGCGAGACATGGAACCAGTTCCTGCAGCTGGGCTGGCAGGGGGTGCTGATTGACGAGACGCACGACGGTGCCGGCGCCTCGCTGGGCGATGTGGCCGCCATCGCCGAAGCCGCGGGCCGGCATGCCCTGGCGCAGCCCCTGGCCGCGCGCTGCGCCGTGGTGCCCCTGCTGCTGGCCGGCTGCCGGGCGCC
>NZ_BAAJYS010000053.1:0-19627 GCF_057543315.1 Acidovorax sp. KPB24-07 | reverse complement strand
CCACGCAGTGGATGCGCCCTGTATTTTTTGCCCCCCGGATACACTTCGCCATAGGAGGGAACATGGAAAGAAGAGCGTTTCAAACTGAGAACGAGGGCTCAGTTTTTATTGACATTTGCAAGATCTCCGTCGGTGTATTTATCGGGTCGCTAGCAGCAATTTTTGCGTACGAAGCAATCACAGCATGGCGTGTTGAGCAAGCTGCAAAAAAAGTAGCCGCTGAACTCCAGAGACAGGCTCAAAAAACGAATGCTCAGCTTGAGCAACAGCGTTTGATGCAAGAGCAATCCCGAATCCAAGCTGAACGTGAAGCTACACAAAATCGTGCAGCTTTAGCGCTTGCGGATCGGCTTGAAAGAGAACGCAAAGCCAGAAAGGATGCTGCTTGGAATCAGTTCTATACGGCTTCGCCGGCTTGCAAATTGGACTCAGGCACCCATGCGTGTGCGAACGAGTACATGGCGGCGCGAAAACGATTTGAAGCAGGGTACGTAGACCGTTGACCGTCTTTGGCTATGCCCGCGTTTCCACCACAGAGCAATCGACTGCTGTTCAGCTTGCTGCTTTTAAACGTGCTGGCGTTACGCAGATTGTTGAGGAGAAGCGCAGCGGTGTAGCTCACCGCCCTGCCCTTCAGTCCCTGCTCTCTCGCCTCCAGCCTGGTGATACTTTGGCCGTTTACAAGCTGGATCGGTTGTCCAGAAGTCTGCAGGACCTGATGAAGCTCACTGAGACCTTGGAACGATCAGGAGTGGCGTTCCGCAGCCTCACAGAGGCAATTGACACGAGCACGCCAGCTGGTCGAATGTTCTTCCATCTCTTGGGTGCTTTTGCTGAGTTCGAAAGAGCCATGATCAGGGAGCGCTGTGCTGCGGGCTTTGCGGCCGCAAAAGCACGTGGCCAAGTCTTCGGTCGATCTCGATCGTTGCAATCTAAAGATGAGGCTTTATTGGTCCGCATGTACCTGACGGGCGACTACACGATGCAGTCTCTTGCCGACCATTTCGAGATCCACGTAAGCAGCGTGAAGCGCGCTGTGTACCGCGTCACAAAACCGAGTCACAGCAGCCTGAAATGAAAAGGGCCCGCGTTGCGAGCCCTTTGATGCGTAGTTCGAAAGCCACAGTCTCCGCCACAACGAAAAAGCAGCACCCCATGCATTGGGACTTGAAGCATGACTTGCACTCAGCGCGCGGGTGCAAACTTCAAGGTCAACGGCCTGGTGAGGGACCACTCATCTTCGTAGGGTGATCGGATCAAACATGGTCTGGCACGGCCGGTGCGATGAAGCTCGCCGTCCTTGGCGCAGGGGTGAACCAGGCGAAGGTTCAACCCGTTGGCTTGCGGTTCTCTTCATGAAAAAACCGTTCTGTCCAGTTCGGCAGCAACGAGCTCGATGGCTTTCAACCCGGCGACAGAGTTTCCCTTCTCGTCCAATGGCGGCGACCAGGAGCACACCGTGCCAAACCGGGGAATCACGGCGAGGACGCCACCACCGACTCCGCTCTTGATCGGCAACCCTATGCTAAAGGCGGTTTCACCGGAGGCTTCGTAGGTCCCGCTGCTCATCATGAGCGCGCACACCTGCTGGGCCTGGCGGGCTTCCAGGACCTTGCGCATGCGCAGGTCAGCACCGCCATTGGCAAGAAACAGCGCGGCCACCGCCAGGTCCTTGCAGCTGGCTGCGATCGCGCACTGGGCGCAATACGCCTTCACGACGTCCTCGACAGGGTTGCGGAAATTGCCAAAACTCTTCATCAGGTGCGCGGCCGCCAGGTTCCTGTGCGCGCAGGCGAACTCGCCCCTTGCCACATCGAGGTCGTACTGCAGCGCCGCATTGCCCGAAAGATCGCGCAGGAGCGACAGCACGGCCAGTTCCATCTGGGTGTTGCGGCTGCTGAGCATGTCGGACACCGCCAGCGCCCCGGGATTGAGAAACGGGTTGCGCGGCTTGCCTTCCTCCAGTTCCAGTTCGATGAGCGAATTGAACTGGTTCGAACTAGGCAGTCTCCCCACACGCGCCCAGAGTTCATCGTCCTTCAGACGCATCGCCAGGGTGAGCGCAAACACCTTGGAAATGCTCTGGATCGAGAATGGCTGGTCGGAGTCGCCGGCTGCGTAGATGTCGCCCTCCAGCGTGGCAATGGCGATGCCGAACTGCGAAGGTTCTACATCGGCCAAACCGGGGATGTAGCTGGCCACGCGGCCCGTGCGGGCCAATGGACGCACCGCGCTGGCGATGCGCTCGAGAAGATTCTGCATTCGGACAATTTGAAAAGTGCGGCGCCCCCCGGTGCAAAGCCCCCACACCGGCAGGCATTGCGCAGACCGACAAGCGCGCGGTGGCGGGCCCCGCAGGTCCGGAACGTCCCGACGTTCAAGGCGCCAGGGTGAGGCGGTTCAGCGCAGGGGGTGGATACGGGGGCGCCAGGGCCACGGGAAGAACGCCAGGCTCGAGCTTGAACACCGTCACCGTGCGCGACAGCGCCTGGGCCTGCCCTCTCAGGCCCGCTGCGGTCGCCGAGGATTCTTCGACCAGGGCGGCGTTTTGCTGGGTCATGTGGTCCAGCTGGGTGATCGCCCGGTTGATTTCGCCAATCCCGCTCGATTGTTCATGCGCCGCGCTGGAGATCTCCCGCATAATGTTGGTGAAGCGTTGTACGCTTTCCACGATGTCGGTCATGGTGGCGCCGGCTTCGCCGACGAGCCGCCCGCCGACCCCGACGCGGTCCACCGAGCTTCCGATCAGGGACTTGATTTCCTTCGCAGCCTGGGCGCTTCGCTGGGCAAGCGTTCTCACTTCGGATGCCACCACCGCAAATCCACGGCCTTGCTCGCCGGCCCGTGCGGCTTCCACGGCCGCGTTGAGCGCCAGGATGTTGGTCTGGAAGGCGATACCGTCAATCACGCCGATGATGTCCGCAATCCGGCGCGAGCTCTCATGGATCTCCTGCATGGTTGCAACCACCTGGCTGACCACCGCCCCGCCCCGCAACGCGACCTGGGAAGCATCGGACGCCAGTTGGTTCGCATGCCCCGCTGCCTGTGCGTTCTGCTGCACCGTGCCCATGAGATGCGCCATGGAGGCGGCCGTCTGCTGCAGGCTCGACGCGGTTGTTTCGGTGCGGCGCGAAAGGTCCATGTTGCCGTCGGCCACTTCCTTGCTCGCGATCTCGATGGAATCCACCGACACGCGGATCTGCCCGACCAGGTCGCGAAGCCGATCCTGCATCGACAGGATCGCCAGCAAAAGGCGCCCGATCTCATCCCGCGCATCGAGTTCGATGGCGGAGGTGAGGTCTCCCTGGGCGATGCGCTCAGCCACTGCAACCACCTTCGCCACCGGGCGCGTCACGCTGCGGGTGATGCGCCAGGCCACCAGCGCACCGGCCACGAGGGCCAGCACCACCAGCCCGCCCATGAGCCAGCCAGCCCGCGACTGTGCAGCCTGGGCCTGCTCGTACCCCGACCGATTGAGCTCTTCCTCCAGGGCCACCAGCTCTGCCACCTTGCGCCGCCACACCGCTTCCTGGGGCCGCACTTTTTCCATCAAGGTCATCGTGGCTTCGATGTTGGCGCCCTCCTGCCCTTCCTTGGCGGCGCGCCGCACCAGGGGTACGGTTGCGCGAGCGGCTTGGGCGATTTCCCGCAGCAGCACATCTTCCTGCGGCGACATCGACGATTCGCCGATCCGGCCCTCCAGATGCGTTTCGATCCGGCCGTAGGCGGCCAGGGCGGCTTCGAGCGCCTGCACCTCGAGCGCGATGTCCTTGGTATCGGTCAGAAGCGTGATGGTGCGCGCCTGCACGGCCAGTTCGTTGATGTGGTTGAGCATCGACTGCGCCAGGCTGCTCTTGGGGTTGTTGTTTTCCACGATGGTCCGCAGCCGCGAGCCCGTGGCACGCGACTCCACGACGTGCAAGCCAGCCACCGCGATCAACAGGCCGAGCACGAACACGAAACCAAGCGCCATGCGTTGGCCGATGGAAAGCGCGAGAGGGAATTTCATGGAGGTACCTCGGTGGCCGCAGTCAGTGCCCAGGCGGGCAATCGCCCGCATGCAATGCGATCGTTTGCAGGAAGTCCTCGCACGCGGCAAGCTGGCTCAGCTCGACGTATTCATTGGGGCGATGGGCCTGCTCGATGCTGCCCGGGCCGCAGATCACCGTCGGGATTCCCGCGCGCTGGAACAGGCCCGCCTCTGTGCTGTAGGCCACGCGCCCCAGCCGGGACGGGTTGCCCGACATCCCGCGCAGCCACTGCACGAAGGGCGACGAGGGCGACATGCTCAATCCCGGTGTGTCGCTCAGGGTGGTCCAGCGCAGCGTGGCCGAGGGATAGCGTGCGCGCATCTGCGTGAGCACCTGCGTTTCGGCAAAGGCCTTCAGGTCGTCGAGCAGCCGCTCGCCGCTGCCATCGGGCAGGTAGCGCAGTTCCACGGAGAATTCGCAGTCCTTCGCCACCACATTGGGCGCGATGCCGCCCTGGATGGTGCCGCAATTGAGCGTTGAAAACGGAACGTTGAAGTCGCCATCGCGGTGGCCGTACTTTTCTTCCTTTTCGGCCATCTTCTGCAGCTGCACGATGATCTGCGCACCGTACTCGATGGCGTTGAGGCCGCTGGGGGTGAGGGAAGAATGGGCCTCCCGGCCCTGCAGGCAGCACCGCATGGAGCGGTAGCCCTTGTGCGCAATGACCAATTGCATCAGCGTGGGCTCGCCCACCACGCAGGCCGCGGGCCGGATGCCCTGGTCTGCGAGGTCTGCCAGCAGCCCGCGCACGCCGATGCAACCCACCTCTTCGTCGTACGAAAGCGCCAGGTGCAGTGGCCGCGCCAGTTGGCGCGAAAGCATCTGCGGTGCAGCGGCAAGGGCGCACGCGATGAAGCCCTTCATGTCGCAGCTGCCCCGCCCGAAAAGGCGGCCGTTTGCGATCTCGGCTTTGAACGGATCGGTCAGCCAGTCCTGCCCATCCACCGGCACGACGTCGGTGTGACCGGACAGCACGATGCCGCCCGACGGCCCCTCCTCGCCCAGCGTCGCGAACAGGTTGGCCTTGGTGCGGCCCGCGTCGTAAGTCAGCCGCGTGGCCACGCCCAGGCGGCGCAATTCATCCCGGACCCATTCGATGAGCCCCAGGTTGGATTCGCGGCTCGTGGTGTCGAAGCCGATGAGGGTCCTGGCAATATCGAGGGTTGCCAGGCTCGGCATGGGGATGCGGTCGTTCATTTCAGATCATTCAGATGGCAGGCGGAACGGTGCGCGGTGTCGATGGCCCGCAGCACGGGCTGCTCCACCTTGCACCGTGCGACCGCATGGGGGCAACGGGGATGGAAGTGGCAGCCCGACGGAGGCGCCAGCGGCGAAGGAATCTCGCCCTGCACGGCGACGAAGGTCTTCTTGCGCACTTCCAGCGTTGGCGTCTCAGCCAGCAGGGCTTGCGAGTAGGGGTGGTTGGGGCGGCTGAACAAGGCCTCCACCGGGGCCTCCTCCACTACCCGGCCCAGGTACATGATCACCACCCGGTCGCTGATGTGCCGCACCACGCTGAGATCGTGGCTGATGAACAGGTACGTCAAGTTCAACTCTTCTCGCAGCTTCATGAAGAGATTGATCACCTGGGCCTGGATGGACACATCGAGTGCGGCCACCGCCTCGTCGCACACGAGGAACTTGGGCTGAAGGGCCAGAGCGCGTGCGATACCCACGCGTGCCCTCTGCCCGCCGGAGAACTGATGGGGAAAGCGGCGCAGCACCGTCGTCGGCAAACCCACCTTCTCCAGGAGCGCGGACACCATCTCCCGTTGCTGCCCGCGCGACACGAGACCGTGCACACGGGCCGCTTCGCCCACCAGGTCTTGCACCCGCATCCGCGGATTGAGGCTGGCATAGGGATCCTGAAACACCATCTGGATGTCCAGGCGCGCGCGCCGGTGCTCCTGCGCGGACAGGGTGTCCATCGGACGCCCCTGCCAGGACCTGGTGCCCTCCGACGGCGAATACAAACCGACTGCCAGTCGCCCGAGCGTGGACTTGCCGCAACCCGATTCACCCACCAGCCCCACGACCTCTCCGGCGCGTATGGCCAGCGACACGTCGCTGACCGCATGCACCGTGGGCACCGGCTTGGCCAGGCCCATGCGCATCGCGATGCGTTGCGCGATGTCCGAGGGTGGAGAGAACCTTTTGCTGATGTTCTTCAACTCCAGCAACGGCGGCTTGGCCAGCGCGCCGGACACCGGCGCGAGGCCGATTTCAGAAGGGGAAAGAATGCTCATGACATCACCTGCGCAGTGAAGGGGGACCAGCAGCTCACCGTGGATTGGTTCAGCTTGCGGACCGGGGGAGGCAAAGTGCACTCCGCCCCGGCCGCGGGACAGCGCTCGCGGAAAGTGCATCCCTTGGGAAGCGACAGCAAAGGCGGCGCCGACCCATCGATCTGGCGCAGGGGAGCACCCCTTGGATTGCGCGACGGCAGCGAGTTGATCAAGCCGCGCGTGTACGGGTGCATCGGACGCAGCAGCACGTCCTGGACGGTTCCGAACTCGACGATCTTTCCGGTGTACATCACCGAGACCGTGTCCGCCAGGCCCGCTACCACGGAGAGATCGTGGGTGATCCAGATGAGCGATGTCCCGGACTCCCTGCAGAGCTTTTGCATCTCGCACAGGATCTGCGCCTGGATGGTGACGTCCAGCGCGGTGGTCGGCTCGTCCGCAATGATCAGATCGGGCTTGTGCAACAAGGCGATCGCGATGGCCACGCGCTGCCGCATGCCGCCCGAGAACTGGTGGGGATACGCGGCCAGCCGCTCATGCGGCGAAGCGATGCCAACGCGCGCCAGGGCCTCGCAGGCGCGTTGCCGCGCCCCCTCCCGGCTGATGCGCTCGTGCGCCAGCACGGTTTCCACCATCTGGGTGCCGACCGTGAGCACCGGGTTGAGGGTCATCATCGGGTCCTGGAAGATCATCGCGATGCTCTTGCCGCGCAGCTTTCGCAACTGGTCCTGCGGCAGGGTGCGCAGGTCCTGCCCCTTGAACAGGACCTTGCCGCCAACGATCTCACCGGGCTTGTCGATGAGCCCGACGATCGAATAGCCTGTCATGGACTTCCCCGATCCCGACTCTCCCACCAGGCCCATGACCTGGCCGGGAGCAATGGAAAAGCTCACGCCATCGACCGCCTTGGCGACGCCCGCTTCGGTGAAGAAGTAGGTCTTGAGGTCTTCCACCTCCAACGTGGGAATGGTTGGGCTGAACATCATCATGGCAATCCTTTCTAGTTCTGTTGCAGACGGGGGTTGAGGACGTCTCTGAGCCGATCGGCGACCAGATTGATACTGACGATGAGCGCCACCAGGGCCAGTCCCGGGAACAGGCTGATCCAGTACTTGCCGGACAGCATGTGCTGAAAGCCGTTGGCGATCAGCAGACCCAACGAGGGCTCCGTGATCGGCAATCCGATGCCAAGGAAGGACAGGGTTGCCTCCAGCGAGATGGCTCCCGCCACCTGGAGCGCCGCGACCACGATGAGTGGAGGAAGGCAGTTGGGCAGCAGGTGCCGCAGCACGATGCGGGTGCGCGAGAGGCCCTGGAGAATGGCCGCTTCGACATATTCCTTCCTGCGTTCGACCAGGGCTGCGCTGCGCGTGGTGCGTGCGTAGTAGGCCCACTGCACGGCCACCAGGGCGGCGATGATCTTCCAGACGCCCTGCCCCAACGCCGCCAGCAGGATGAGCGCGATGAGGATGGCAGGAAACGATAGCTGGATGTCCGCGATGCGCATGATCACGGTCTCCGTGCGCCCCCCTGCGTACCCTGCAATGAGCCCCAGGACGGCGCCGATCAGCAGCGCGATCAAGGTGCTGACGATCCCGACGAAGAGGCTGATGCGAAGGCCGAAGGCGATGGCGGACACCATGTCGCGGCCCTGGTCGTCCGTGCCGAGGACATAGGTGTGCCCCGGCTTTTCAGACCATGCGCCCCCGGGCGGCTGGCGCGCATCCTGGAGGTTGAGCTGCGACAGGTCGTATGGCATCTGGGGCGTGATCCACGGCGCGAGCAATGCGCACAGCAGCATGGCAGCCAGAAGGGTGAAGCCGGCGAGCGCGATGCGACTGCGCGCGAAGGTATGCAGCAGCTGCTGAAATGAGGAGTTCATGGGAGGCTTTCTGGGACAGGGGTTGCGCAATCCGGCAACTACTTGGCGGAATCCGCCAGGCGCACGCGGGGGTCGAGCACCGAGTACAGGATGTCCACCACCAGGTTGATGGCGATGAACATCGTCACCACGATCAGCAGGTAGGCCACCACGACGGGGCGGTCCAGCAGATTGATGGACTCGATGAGGAGCTTCCCGATGCCGGGCCAGGAAAACACCGACTCCGTCACCACCGAGAACGCAATCACGGAGCCGAACTCCAGGCCCACCACGGTGACGATGGGAATCATGATGTTCTTGAGCACATGCACGCCGATGACGCGCCGCATCGGCAGGCCCTTGGCGCGTGCGAACTTCACGTAGTCCTGCAGCAGCGCCTCACGCGTGCCCGCATTGGTCAAGCGGATCACCAGCGATAGCTTGAACAGAGCCAGGTTGAGCGCGGGCAGCAACAGGTGCTTCCAGCCGTCGGCCGTGAAGATCGACAGCGGCACACCCGCCACGTTGACGGTGGCCCCGCGGCCACTGGAAGGCAGCAGGCCCCACAGCACCGACAGCACCATGATGAGCATCAGGCCGACCCAGAACGTGGGCAGCGAGAAGCCGATGATCGAGCCCGTCATGATCGATTTGCCAGCCAGCGAGTGGGGCCGCACGCCCGCCCACAATCCCAACGGAATCCCGATCAGCACCGCCAGGCCCATCGCCACGACGGCGAGCTCCAACGTGGCGGGAAGGCGCTCCAGGATGAGCCCCATCGCGGACACGTTGTGCACGAAAGAGGTGCCCAAATCTCCCTTCAGTGCCTGGCCGGAAAAATGCAGGTACTGCGACCACAGGGGCTGGTCCAGCCCCATTGCAGCGGTCACGCGAGCGATCTCTGCCTGGTCTGCTTCAGGACTGATGAGCATGTCCAGAGGGTTGCCGATGGCGAACACTCCGATGAACACCAACAGCGACATCACCGCGAGCACCAGAACGCTCTGCAGGAGCCTTCGAACCAGATAAACAGACATGTCGCACCTGTGTGAAAGAGATGCATCGGATGCTACGAATCTTGTCTGTGACAGTGAAGTGACTTATATTCGTTCGACCATTCCTCGCCGTCCTGGCGACGGCAAAAACAGGTGCCCCGATGCGAAATGTCATTCCCTCCACCACGGCACTGCGCACCTTTGTGGCGGCCGCGCGGCACCTGACATTCACCGGAGCAGCCGACGAGTTGTTCCTCACCCAGAGCGCGGTGAGCAAGCAGATCAGGACGCTTGAAGAAAGCCTGGGCGTCACGCTGTTCGTCCGCGTGAACCGGGGCCTCGTGCTGACGCAACTGGGCCGTATATACCTGGATGAAGTGCGCCCGCTCCTCACGCAATTGGCGATGGCGTCCGGCAAGCTGTCCACGCTCAGCACGGCTCCGTCGTCGCTGACCCTGCGCATCCTGGCCATCCTGGGCGACCGGTGGCTGCTGCCGCGCTTTTCGCGGTTTGCGCAGAACCATCCCGACGTGGACGTGCAGTTCACCAGCCTGCTATCGCGCGACCGGGCGCAGGAGACCGAGGCGGACGGCGCTTTCCAGTTCGGAGAGGGCGCCTGGCCCGGATGCATCAGCGACTATTTGTTCGGGCGCAGGATGGTGCTGGTCGCGTCGCCAGCGCTGCTGGAGCGCACGCCGTTCACATCGCTCGACGCGATCAAGCAGTTCCCCTTGTTCAAGCATTTCGAAACGCCCTATGCGTGGGATGAGTTCTGCAGCGAGCACGGCGTCGCCTTGCCCCAGCAGACCCATTTCATTCGTTATGAGTTCTACTCGACCATGCTCAAGGCAGCCACTGCGGGAATGGGGATGGCGCTCGTGCCCATCGTGTACGCGCAGGAGGAACTGCACCGGGGTGAACTGGTGAATCCACTGCAGCTGGGTTGCACCAGCAGATACGGCTACTACTTCGTGCTGCCGGAGCGTCGGCAAAACGACCCGGCGCTGGCCGTGTTCCGCTCGTGGCTTTTGCAGGAGGCTCAGGAGACGCGGTCGGCCTTGGCGGGGCCTGGCATTGCCCACGACGCCGTCTTTATCGACACGTACTGAGCCGGCAGCCCAGGCTTTGCTCGCGCCATGCAGGCCGTCATGGCGTTTTCATGCGCCCTGCCTATTGCGCGAAGGTTCCGTCCCTGCGCAGCATCGTGAGCTCCACGTACTGCGAGCCATTGCGATTGCGGCCTTCGAAGTCGACTGCAAACCCGCCAATCTCCGTCCGTCCCACGGCAGACAGGGCCCGCAGCAAGGACTCTCTGGACACGGCGCCCTCGATCTTGCGCAAGGCGGTGACCATCAGCCGCGCATTGATGAACCCTTCGAGCTCCACAAAGGTGGGAAGCGCTCTCGGATCGCGCTGCGCCAGCAGCCTCAGGTAGGAACGCGCGACCGGCAGCGTGGGCTTGAATGGCGAAGGAACCAGTTGGGAAATGATGATCCCGGCGGCATCGGCGCCGAGCTCCTGGTGCAGTTGGGCACTTCCCACGAGACTGCGAGCAAAGTAGGCGGGCCGACGTCCGCCGGCCTGCTGCATGCGCAAGTAGGCGACCGCGTCGCTGCCCGATACGCCCAGTACCACCGCGTCGATGTCCTTGTCCGCCGTGCCCCTCGCTGCCGGCACGGCGCTCCCGCCCACGGGCATCTTCGCGCTGGCGAAAAGTGGTCTCCCCCGTTGGACCAGGCCTGACTCCACTTCCTGCCGGAGTTCCTCGCCCACCGCGTTGTCGTAGTACACCAGCGCCGTGCGCTGGTAGCCGACGGACACCAAATAGTCGAGGATTCGATGGAGCTCTTGCGCAAAGCTGGCGCGCGTCATGAAGAGCAACGGCTGGTCGTTGCGGTACAGGTCGGGGTGTCCCGAATAGGCCCCCACAAAGGGAATGCCCGCATCGACCGCCAACGGAAGGGTTGCCCGGACCGTGTTGGTGAACATGTGATTGAAGAAGCACGTCACGCGATGCTCTTCCATCAAGGCCTTGGCGTTCACGACGGCCTTGTTCACGGTATAGGCATCGTCCAGCGTGACCAGACGCACACGACGCACGCCCAGCTCGCCCGACTTGTTGGCCTCGTCGAAGGCCAGCAGCGCACCGTTTCGGTAGCTCTCCCCCAGCGATGCAAAGGGACCGGTCAGCGGGGCTGATTGTCCAAACACGACCTCCTGAGACGACGCCATGGATGAGAGGATCGTTCCCAGCGGTCCCGCAATGAGACCGGCGGTCATGACCCGCCTTCGGAAAAAGTCCATGGTTGCTCCGGTGTGCTATGTAGCCGTCGGCGGCCCGAGAGGCCCATCCAGCCGCGGCCGCGATGGGCCCCGTGTGTTCAGGGCGCGTTGATCTGGAAGTCGAAGCCGTAGGTCCGTTCGTCGGAGCGGCCGCCGTACTTGAGGCCCTTGCGCGTGGCCCACAGGTTCACCTGGTGGTGCAGCACGATCACGGCTTTGTCGTTCATCGCCACTTCGGTGGCCTGCTGCAAGAGCTTGTCGCGTGCGGCGTCGTCGATGGTGGCCAGCGCTTTTTCCAGCAGCGCGTCCACTTTGGGATTGCTGTAGCCGCCAGCGTTGAGCGTGCCATACCCCTTGTCCTTGTTGGGCGTTGCAATGAAGGAGCGCAGTGGGGACGAAGCCTCGCCGCTGTCGGGAGACCACCCGGACATCGACACCGAGAAGTCACCCTTGTTGTTGCGCGGGAAGAAGACCGCCGACGGCATGGCCTCCACCTTCACGCCGACGCCGATCCGGTTGAGCATCTGCGCGACCGCTTGCAAGATCTGGTCGTCCTGAACATAGCGGTTGTTCGTGCCATGCAACGTGAGGTTGAAACCGTTGGGGTAGCCCGCGTCCGCCAGCAGCTTCTTCGCGCCGGCCACGTCGACAGGCTCCACCTTGAGCGCTTCGCTGTAGCCCGAAAGTCCAGGGATCATCAACTGCCCCGTGGGCTTGGACGCGCCTTCCATGACCTTGTCGCGGATGGCCTCGCGATCGATGGCCTTGGAGATCGCCTGGCGCACACGCAGATCCTTGAGCGGGTTCGCGGCCAGTGGCTTGCCGTCCTTGTCCGAGAGGAATGGAGAGACATCCCGGCCTTGGTCCAGGTACAAGTACATCAGCCGAGTGCCGGTGCGCTGCACCAGCGACAGGTTGGCGTCGGAGGACAGCCGCTTGAAGTCCGCCACCGGGACGGCGTCGATCACCTGGACATCACCCGACATCAGCGCCGCCACGCGGGCTGAGTCGTTGGTCATGATCTTGAACACGAGGGTCTCTGCCTGCGGCTTCCTGCCCCAGTAGGCATCGTTGCGCGCCAGCTCGATGCGCTCGCCACGCACGTACCGCGACAGCTTGTAGGGCCCGGTTCCGATGGCGGCCTTGCCGCTGTTGAAGTCGGCCGTGCTGGCGGTGGACGCGGCGCTCTTGGAGACCATGGGCACCACGGCCATGTCGTTGGGCAGGAGGGGGTGCGGCGCCCTGGTCTTGAACCGCACGGTCAAGGGGTCCACCACGGTGACGGACTGGATCTCCTTGGTGTAGAGCGTGAAAGGTCCGGGGCTGCCCTTGACGGTGGGGACACGCTCGATCGAGAAGGCCACGTCCTCTGCCGTGAAGGGCGTGCCATCGTGGAATTTCACATTGGGGCGCAGTTTGAATTCCCACGTGGTGTCGTCAATGGCCCTCCACGACAGCGCCAGGCCGGGGACCATGCGCAATTGGTCGTTGCGCTCGATCAGCCGGTTGAAGACATGGTCGGCGATGTTCTGGTTGGGCGAGAAGATGTGATAGTGCGGATCCAGCGAAGTCACGTCTGAACCGAAACCCACGGTCACGGTCTGGGCCGAAGTGAAGGGAGATGCCGCGATGAGAAATGCGGCGAGAACGGTGTGGGCCAATCGATTCAAGATGTCTACTCCATGTCAAAGTGTTGTGACGATGCAGTGTCGATTTCCCCTTTCGTTTATTCAAACGAGAAATAGGACACGGGGCATTCCGCAGAGGAATGCCCCGTGAAAACCCGTGCGTAGCAACCTTCGCCGTGCCGATCAGCAAGAAAGCAGCCTAGATCGCAAGCGACTCCCGCAAACGCTCCCCCGCGTAGGCCTGCGCCAGCCGCGCCTTCTCCAGCACCGCGGCGGCACCGAAGAACTCGTGCGCGACGCCTTCGTATTCCCGGCGCTCCACCGGCGTGCCGGCCTTTTGCAGGGCGTCTTCCAGCTTCGCTCCGTCGCTGCGCAGCGGGTCCAGGCGGGCATTGATGATGGTCACGGGCGGCAGCCCACGCAAATCGGCGTCGACGAGGGACAGGCGCGGGTCGGCCAGGTCGTCCTCCGTGCGCACCAGATGGTCGACGAACCACTTCACCATCGCGCGGTTCAATGGCTTGGCGATGGCGTTTTCGAGGTACGACTCGGTGTTGAGGCTGGTCTGCGCCACGGGGTACACGCTCAGCACGTGCCGGGGCGGCGGCAGGCCGGCGTCCCTGGCGGCAATGGCGGTGGCCAGGGCCAGGTTGCCGCCGGCGCTCTCGCCGGCCAGGGCCAGGCGGCGGGCGTCGCCCCCGATGCGGGAGGCGAACTGGGTGAGCCAGCGGTAGCTGGCCAGGGCGTCGTCCCAGGCGGCGGGAAACTTGTGCTCCGGTGCCTGGCGGTAGTCCACCGACACGACGATGGCGTGCGCCTGCTTGGCCAGGCCGCGGGCACCGCCGTCATAGACCTCCTTGTCGGCGATGACCCAGCCGCCGCCGTGGAAGAACAGCACCACGGGCAGCTCGGCGCCCTGGCCGGTGGCATCTTCCGGTGCATAGACAGTGGCCTGCAGTGGGCCGTGGTCGGTGTCGATGGACAGGGGCGTGGCGCGCACGCCGGGCACCAGCGCGGCGGGGTCGGTGGCCCGGCCTTGCTGGGTCAGCAGGTGTTTCACGGCATCCGCCACGGTGGGCTGGCTGCGGGCTTCCTGCACGCTGAGTTTCTCAATGGCCTTGGGGTGCAGGGCCTCGTGGGCCTTGGCCAGTTCGAGCTGGTCATCGTCCGCGCGGATCGCGGCGATGGTGTTGGACAGTGCGTTGACGATGGGATTGGGCTCGCCGTGCTTTTCGTCGCTCATGGGACATTCCTTCGAGACAGTGAATGGATGAGCGGCCACTCTATGGAGGGCTTGGGCCGGGCCGCGTCAGACGCCACGCCGGGGCAGCGTGCGGCGCACAGGAGGCGCGTTTGACGGCAAGTTTTACGGCAAGGGCAGCGCCACGCCGTGCGCCGGGTCACGGGGCGCAGGCAGGCCCCGGCAGGGGCGCGAAGGAATGCGCGAAAAAGCAAGGATCGGTGGCGTTGGCCCGTGCCTGACCTCCGGCCTCAGCGGAACCCGCCCCGTGTCGGGTCGTGTGGTAACCGCGCGGCGCGCGGGCCTTCCACCCGGTCGGGAGCCACGCGTTGGCGTTGCTCGGCCAGGGCCGTGCGCGCAAGATGCAGGCGCTCGGCCGCCTGGTGCAGGGATTGCCGCAGCGCCACCGCGGCCGATCGAAGCCGGCGCGCATGCTGGATGGGGTCTTCGTCGTCTTGCGTGGACATGCCGATGCTTTAGCAAACGGTGTTCCCACGGGTGGCGGGATGGCGGCCGGCCAAAGTCCGCGGGGCCTGCACGGCCTTCGCTTGCACGCCGATCGGTTCGGACCGCTTCAGGCGGCGTGGCCAGCCAGGCGGCACCATCCCCTTCAGCCACGACATGAAGCCGGCCGTCCGGTTGCAGTCGCCCCTTCTTTTTGCATGGGATACGGTAAATGACATCGATATTCAGCTTCAACAAGCTGCGGACCGCCATGGGTTCAGCAGGCGCTTCGACCGAACCGGCACCTTCCGCCACACCCGGCACCCCGACCGGCAAAAGCAAGTCCTCGAGCGGTTTCAACGGGCTGCAGGGCCGCGAGAACCCGGCGCAAAACGGTGGCATGGCCCCGCGCGGGCGCTCGCCGATGATGCAGGCGTTTTCCAACGCCGCGATGCATGCCCACGGCGCCGTGCACCAGGCATCGCAGGGCATGCAAAACGACGTGCAGAAGCTCAAGAACGGCTATTCGGCGTTCCGCGCAGAGTCCCATGCCGCGTCCCGCCCGGGCTTCAGCTATCCCCAGCTGGCGGGGGAACATCGCCTGGCACAGGCCGACCATCGGCACCGCGCGCAGGCGGCCTATTCCCAGGCGGCAGGCCATGCCCGCGCGTTTTTCGGGGAAACGGCCCATGGCATGTCGCAAGGAGCGCGCCAGGCGGCGTCCTCCCTGGCATCGACGATGGAACGGTTCGATCCGCGCCGGCTGGCCCATCAGGCCAAGCGGTATGGCAACGCCGCCCTGCACCAGGCGACCCAGGTGGCCATGGTGGGCGTGGGCGGCGCGCTGCTCGCAGGCGCGGCCGTGGCCCATGGCGTGAATGCGGCACGGTACAAGGTGGGACAGGTTGCGCACTCCGCTGCCCAGAGGGTGGACCACGCCATGTACCGGGCGGAACACAAGATCCAGAACATGGGGCATCGCATCGACCATGCGGTGCAGTCGGCCGTCTATCGGGCCGAACACATGGCGCAAACCGCTCTCAACCAGGCGGCCTACCCGTTCCGGGCGGCGGCGCACACCTACCAATCATTCGCGCATGCGGCATCGGTGTTCAAGCACGACATGGCGCATTTCGACCCTTACCGCATGTCGCACCAATACCAGCGATTCCAGTCCAGTTGGTGATGCCTGTCGATTGCGCACAACGAACCTGATCGCCGCCTCGGCCACCTCATCTCGCAAGACCTGCCATGACCACCGAATACCTCGCCGAAACCCCTGTGACCTCTGACGCATCGCCCCTTGAAACCGCTGGCGATGCACCGCCGCCCCCGTTCGACGAACGGGCCCTGCTGGCGCACTATGTGCTGCGCGATTTCGAGCAAGCCGTGGCCAACGTGGAGCAGCAGTTGTACGAATCCGAGCCCGCGCCCGATGCATCGTCGGAATCCCCGCCCACGCAGGAGGCGTTGGAAGCCCTGGCCGAAGAGCGCAGGGCCCTGGCGCGCGACATCGTGATCGGCGCATGGCTCAACCGCAACAATCCGGATTGGGACCCGACCCGGCCGGAAACCCATCGGCCCGATCCCAACGATCCGCTGCTGGCGATTCTTCAATCCGTGCAGGAGCCCGCACCCGCGGACTGACGGCATGGCGGCGTGAAGCCACGCTGCCCGACAGTCGCCGCGCTGCGGATCGCCCGCCATTCAAGCGGCGCACGGCCGGGGGCCGGGACGGCCCTCAGCGCGCGGCGGGCGGCACCGCCTTGTTTCGGGCGGCCACCGTGCCGTCGATCTCCCGCAGCAGCCGCACCCCCACCAGCGTGTAGCGGGTGTCCGGGCTGTTCCAGTTGCGGTACGAACAGCGCGCATACAGCGGCCAGGTGTGCCAGGAGCCGCCGCGGCGCACGCGCACATCGCCCTGCGCGGGGCCTTGCGGATCGTCGCGCGCCGACTCGGCATAAGCGGTGTCGCCGTGCCAGTCCGAAACCCATTCCCATGCATTGCCCACCATGTCGTGCAGGCCGAAGGCGTTGGCGGGGTAGCTGGCCACCGGCGCGGTGAAGGCGTGGCCGTCGTGGCCTTTCAGCGCCTGGGCCTGCCAGCGGGGCCAGTAAGGCACGGCGTCCTGGTCGAACGTGTTGGCGTGGCGCACCAGGCCTTCAGGATCGTCACCGTGCGGATAGCGGGTGCGCGTGCCGGCGCGGCAGGCGTATTCCCACTCGGCTTCGGTCGGCAGGCGGTAGCGGTGACCTTCGGTGCTGCTGAGCCAGGCCGCCAGCGCGTGCGCGTCGTGCCAGGTGATGTTGACCACGGGGTGGTCGTCGCCCTGCGCAAAGCCGGGGTTGCGCCAGGAGTAGCGCCGGTCGCGCCCCTCGAAGGCGTCGCCGCGCGCGGTGCTGGCCGGGTCGTAGCCGGGGTTGTAGCCATAGCCACCCGTGCCGTCGGCCTCGGATTCGGCGCGGTAGCCCGATGCCTCGATGAAGCGGCGGAACTGGCCCACGGTCACCTCGGTCTGGCCCAGGTAGAACGCGCGGCGGATGCGCACGGTGTGCACGGGCGCCTCGTCCGCCAGCAGGGTGAAGCGCTGGCGCTCCATGAGCGGGTAGGACGCCGCCAGGGCCTCGGGGGATTCGTCGCTGCCCATGCGAAAGCGGCCGGCCGGGATGCGCACGAAGGGCATGCCGATCGAATTGGTCCAGACCGTGGCGGCGGGCGGCTGCGCGTGCGCGAAGGTCGCAAACGCCAGCCCCAGCACCGCCGGAAAGGAAGACAGAACACGGAGCGTGCAAGGGCGCATGGCGATTCCCTGAGGGTCCCGGAGACCGGAGGGGATCAGTGTATGCGGGCGGTGGCAGTCTGCGAATGATTCAAGCCAAATTGGCTTTCACGGCATATTTCACTAGGGCATACCGCTACAAAAAAAGGAGCAAACTTCCGCCCCACCAGGGTTCGCAGTGCCTGCCGCACACGGCGCGCACAGCGCCGGGGATCACGCTGGCGTCAGGTCTTCCCGGGCTTCCTCCCTCGTGGCCTGGGCCGGTGGCACCCCAGGGCCGTGCGGCACCGTCTGCGGCGATGCAGGCGGCGGCCCGCCGTGCCCGCCACCCTGCCCCGCCGTGGCGGGGGCCACGCGGTCCTGCGCCACGCGGCCCGCCTGCATGGTCACCACGCGGTCGGCCAGGTGGAAATAGCGGTCGTCGTGGGAGATGACGACCAGCAGGTGCCCCTTGGCGCGCAGCTCGGGCAGCAGCTCGGTATAGAACAGGTGACGGAAGGTGGGATCCTGGTCGGCCGCCCATTCGTCGAACACCAGCACCGGGCGCCCCTCCAGGTAGGCATGCACCAGCGCCAGCCGCTTGCGCTGACCGGTGGAGAGGTCGGTGGTGGTGAACACGCCGTCCTTCACCGACACCTTGTGCGCGATCTCCAGACGCTCCAGGTACTTCTGGGCCTGCTCGGTCGAGCCCACCGACTCGCCGCCCAGCAGGTCTTCGAACAGGTAGAAATCCGAGAACACGGTGGTGAACAGCTGGCGGTAGTCGTCGCGCGTCTCGGGCACGACGGCCTCGCCGTCCCGCACGATGGTGCCGCTTTGCGGTGCGTACAGCCCCAGCAGCAGCTTGATGAGGGTGGTCTTGCCGGAGCCGTTGTCTCCCACCACGAAGACGAGTTCGCCCTTGCGCAGGCGCAGGTTGATGGGGCCGAGCACGAAGGGCTCGCCGCCCTGCGGTGCATCGAAGGCGTAGCGCACGTCGCGCAGTTCGATGGCATCGTCCAGGCGGGCTTCGCGCTGCTGCGCGTGCAGCGGCAGGTGCGGCTCGGGGCTGGCGAAGCGGGCCGACAGGTCCGCGATGCGCTGGAAGGCCACCTTGGCCCGGCCCACGCCGGGCAGCGCCGAGGCGATCTGGTCCATGGGCCCCTTCAGGAACAGCAGCACCAGCACGAACCCGCTGAGCACGGCCGGCTCGGGCGCGCGCAGCGCGGCCCAGCCGAGAATGAGCGCGATCAGCAGGAAGAACAGCGCCGAGCCGAACGCCGTGGCGATCACATAGGTGTTGATGGCGCGCCCATTGACGGTGCGGATGCTGTCCACCACGCGCTCGATCTGCCCGCTGAACATGCGGGCGCGGCGCGCGCGGTGCATGCGCAGTTCCTTGGCGCCTTCGCTGATGCCGCGATAGGCCTTGTGCAACTGCTCTTCGTACTCGCGCGCCTTCCAGAAGCCCGCCACGCCGCGCGACTGCGCCACCACCTGGATGGTGGCGCCGATGGCCAGCGCCACGATGAGCACGCCGAACAGCGGCAGCGACAGCACGGCCAGGTAGATCAGGCAGCCCAGCGCGATGGCCACCGCGATGAGGGTGGCCGAGAGCGCGAACACCACGTCGCTGATCATGTCCACGTCCTGCGAGAGCACGGGCATGAGCCGATGGGTGCGGTAGCGCTCCAGCGCATCAATGGGCGCCGCGAGGATTTTCTGGGCCAGCCCCTTGCGCACCTGCGCCACCAGGCGCTGGCCCACGAAGTTGCTGGACATGTCGGACACCACCCGGCCGGCCAGGGCGCCCAGGCACAGGCAGATGAAGACCATGAGCAGCCCGCCGGCCAGCCCGCCCGGCGTGTTGAGCACCCGGTTGATGGTGGCCAGCAGCGCGACGGTGGCCGCGCCGGCCCCGATGCCGGTGATGGCGGACAGCGCGATCCACGGAAGGAAGGGCTGGAGCAGGCGCCTGATTTCGGCGGCGTTGCCACTGGGGCCATTGGGAGATGTCATGCGAAGGATCTTTCCGCCCCGGTGGCGTGCAACGCCCCGCGGCCCGGCTGGAGTGGAATGGACGACCGCAGGCGCCCGTCCCGCGCACAGCGCGGCCCGGGGCCAGCCTGCGGCGGCGCTTG
>NZ_BAAJYS010000052.1:0-19667 GCF_057543315.1 Acidovorax sp. KPB24-07 | reverse complement strand
GCCGCCCGGGGCCCGGGGGCTGGCTGTGGGGCGGGTCCTGGGCGGCGGGCGGCGTCATGCCTTGGGCACCATGTAGCCCACGCCGCGCACGTTCAGCACCAGTTCGGCGCCCAGCTTCTTGCGCAGGCCGTGCACATACACCTCCACGGCGTTGCTGCTGATCTCGTCCTTCCAGCCGTAGAGCTTTTCCTCGAGCTGGGTGCGCGACAGCACCATGCCCGGGCGCGCCAGCAGCGGCTCCAGCACGGCCCATTCGCGCGCCGACAGCACCACGGGCGCGCCGTTCACCGTCACCTCGCGCGTGGCCGGTAAAATCCGCACGCCCTTGTGCTCGTAGGCCGGCTCGGCCCGCCCGGCCGCGCGCCGCGTGAGGGCGCGGATGCGGGCCAGCAGTTCATCGAGTTCGTAGGGCTTGAGCACGTAGTCGTCGGCGCCGGCGTCCAGCCCCTCCACGCGCTGGGCCAGCGCATCGCGCGCGGTGGCCACCAGCACCGGGGGTGCGGTCCTTGCGCGCGCGCAGGTCGCGCAGCACCGCCAGGCCGTCGCGCCGGGGCAGGCCCAGGTCCAGCAGCACGGCATCGAACCGCTCCATGCGCAGGGCGCTCCAGGCGGCCGCCACGCTGGAACACACGTCCACCGCATAGCCGCGCTGGTGCAGGTTGGTGCGCAGGCCGTCGGCAATGCCTGCATCGTCTTCGACCACGAGGATTCGCATGGGGGCGATTGTCACCGCGATGCGGATTCGCCAGAGCCCGCCCGTCCGGCGGACCGACAAACATGGTGGGGACCACCGTTAAGACGGCGTTAAGAGCGGCTGCCTATCGTCCGCCCCCATGCCGACTTCCTACTCCCCTGTCGCTGCGCCTGCCGCATCGCGACTCTCCCGTTCGCTTCCACCGCTGGCCTGGGCGCTGGGCGTCCTGGCGGTGCTCATCGCCTGGGACAGTTCGGGCCTGGACCTCGATCTGGCCCGGGTGTTCGGCTCGGCACAGGGCTTTCCCCTGCGCGACCACTGGCTTTTCGTGCACGTGCTCCATGAAGGCGCGCGGCGGCTGGGCTGGGTGCTGGTGCTGGTGCTCGCTGTCGGCGTGTGGTGGCCGGTGGGCGTGCTGCGCCGGCTGGACCATGGCGAGCGGGTGCAGATGGCGATCAGCGCCCTGCTGTCGCTGGGGGTGATTGCCCTGCTCAAGCAGAGCAGCACCACCAGTTGCCCCTGGGACCTGGCGGAGTTCGGTGGCGTGGCGCGCTACGCCTCGCATTGGGCCCTGGGCGTGATGGACGGCGGCGGCGGCCACTGCTTTCCCGCAGGGCATGCCTCGGCCGGCTTCGCGTTCCTCGGTGGCTATTTCGCCCTGCACCGCAAGGCGCCACGCGCCGCGCGCTGGTGGCTGGCCGGCGCCCTGGCCGCCGGTGTCATCCTCGGACTGGCGCAGCAGGCACGCGGCGCCCACTTCACCAGCCACACGCTGTGGACTGGCTGGTTCTGCTGGATGACGGGCTGGCTGTGCGACCTCGGGGGACAGTGGATGCGCCGGCATTTCCCGGAACTGGACAGCCACCTGACCGCCGACGCCGACGCCCATGCTGTCCATTGAACTGGCGCTGTTTACGGCCGTGAACGCCACGGCAGCGACCCCGACCGGCATCGTGACCGCCGCGCGCTGGCTGTCGCAGGGGTTCCCCATCCTTGCAGGGCTACTGGTGGCCGCGGGCCTGGCCTTTGGCAGCCCCCGGCTGCGCCAGGCCCTCATGCTGAGCCTGGTGGCCGTAGTAGTCGCCTGGTGCGCCGCGCACGGCATCCGCGCATGGTTTCCCATGCCCCGCCCGGGGCAGCTGGGCCTCGGCGTGCAGTGGATCGAGCACGGCGTCCGCGCGGGCTTTCCCAGCATGCATGCCACCGGCGCGTTCGCGCTGGCCCAGGGGTTGGCCCTGGGGCTGCACCGGCGCCACGCGCCCTGGCAATGGCTGGCCTTCGGACTGGCGGCGGCCGTGGCGTGGAGCCGTGTCTGCCTGGGCGTGCACTTTCCCGCGGACGTGCTGGCGGGCGCACTGACCGGCTGCGCGAGCGCCCTGTTCGCCAGGGCCCTGCTGCGGCACGCGCTCAGCTGGCGCGGCAGATCTTCAGCATATTGGTTCCGCCCGGCGCGCCCATCGGCTCGCCGCACGTGATCGCGTACAGGTCGCCCTGCTGCACGATGTTGCGGCTCTTGAGGTGGCCTTCGGCCTGTTCCAGCGCGGTGTCGCGGTCGGCGCTGGTGTCCATGAGCAGCGGGCGCACGTTGCGGTACATGGCCATCTTGCGCTGCGTGGCCACCTTGGGGGTGAGCGCGTAGATGGGAATGTGGATGCGGTGGCGGCTCATCCACAGCGCGGTGGAGCCGCTCTCCGTCATGGCCACGATGGCCTTGGCCCCCAGGTGGTGGGCCGTGAAGAGCGCGCCCATGGCGATGGACTGGTCGATGCGGCCCAGGGTCTGGCCCGTGAAGTCGGAATCGCGCTCGGGGTCTTCCGCCGCCTCGGCGGCGGCGCAGATCTTGGCCATCTCCTCGACCGTCTCCAGCGGGTATTTGCCCGCAGCGGTCTCGGCGCTCAGCATCACGGCGTCGGTGCCGTCCAGCACGGCGTTGGCCACGTCGCTCACCTCGGCGCGCGTGGGCACGGGATTGGTGATCATGCTTTCCATCATCTGCGTGGCGGTGATGACGACCTTGTCCATGTCGCGCGCCATGCGGATCATCTTCTTTTGCAGCGCCGGAACGGCCGCGTTGCCCACCTCCACGGCCAGGTCGCCCCGCGCCACCATGATGCCGTCGGACACGCGCAGGATCTCCTCCAGGCGCGGCACGGCCTCGGCCCGCTCGATCTTGGCGATCAGGCCCGGCTTGTGCCGGTACTCGGCTGCAGCCACATTGCACAGCTGGCGCGCCATTTCCATGTCGGTGGCGTTCTTGGGAAAGCTCACGGCCACGTAGTCGGCCTGGAAGCTCATCGCGGTGCGGATGTCCTCCATGTCCTTGGCGGTGAGGGCCGGTGCGGTGAGGCCGCCTCCCTGCTTGTTGATGCCCTTGTTGTTGGACAGCTCGCCACCGATCTTGACGGTGGTGTGCACTTCCTCACCGCGCACGGCGTTCACCACCAGCACGATCAGGCCGTCGTTGAGCAGCAGCACGTCGCCGGCCTTCACATCGCGCGGCAGTTCCTTGTAATCGAGGCCCACGCCGTTGTCGTCGCCCGGAATGGTGCGCGACGCGTCGAGGATGAAGGACTGGCCCTGCTGCAGCTGCACGCGGCCTTCGGCGAACTTGCCCACGCGGATCTTGGGGCCCTGCAGGTCGGCCATGATGGCCACCTCGCGGCCCGCGCGCTGTGCGGCCTCGCGCACGGCGATGGCGCGATCGATGTGGTCCTGCGCCTTGCCGTGGCTGAAGTTCAGCCGCACCACATTGACCCCGGCACGAATCATCTGCTCCAGCAGTTGCGGGTCGCTGGAAGCGGGCCCGAGGGTGGCAACGATCTTGGTGGCGCGGCGGATCTGCATGGCGGTTCGGTCTCTCTGCATGGATGTAATCGGGTTTCAATTTTGCATGAAAAGAGGTTACATCACCTTCAGGCAGACCCCGACTGCGCGCCATGGCCAAAGCAGGTCTGCACTGGCAGGGCTGCAGAGGGCCACCCCCGCTGCGGCAGACCTTGGGCCGCCCTCGATGCCCGGGCGGTCCATCCGCCCGGGCATCGAAACCTCAGACCTGTGCGTCGCCTTCCGGATGGGGCCGGCGCTGCCGCAACCCGACCTGGGGAGCAACGCCGGCATTGCGAGCCTCGGCCTCGGCTTCCCGGCGGACCGCACGCACCGCGCCCTCTGCCTGCCAGCTTCCTCCGATGGCCGCGTACCCCAACCCCGCCAACATGCTGGCGAGGGAATTGCTCAACAAGTCCTGCTGACTTAGCGTCCCCCGCGGTTCACATTCCCGAGGATGTTGAAGACGGCATTCCCCGCCGAGATGGCGGTGATGCGCGCAGGCGTCTGGTCCAGCAAACGGCCATAGTCCGTTCCCGTGACGCGAGGATTCCATTGCTGCACCGTACCGGACTGCAGCGCCTCCTGCTGGGTGACGGATATCCAGTCCGCGGTCTCCACCGCCCAGTTGATGGCGGCCTTGATGGCGGACACCCCTGCAATGTCGCCCCACGCATCGCTTCGGGCGCCACTGCTGCTGGCCCCATCCAACAGCACGGCGCGGGCGGCGGCAGTATCCCCTCCCAGAATCGGAAGCTGGGACCACGCGTTGTTGCCCACGACGTTGGCCAGTCCATAGAACAGGCTGGCCGAGTTGAGGTGGCTGCCGCTCACGCCGCCGGACGTTTCCTCCTGCGTGCCGACCATGCTGAAGGACGCCTGAATGAAGTCGCGTGCGAAGGAATACGCAACGGTCTTGATGTCCCCTGCAAGCACATCGGTGGCCATGCCCACGTTGCCGGTGAGCGTGCCATGCAGCGACAGCCCGATTGATGCCATGGACGCACCGATCTGCTCCAGCGTCACGATGCGCGACATGAGCTGCTGCGTCTGGCGCATTGACGCGCGCTGATGGTCCGAACATTCGGCCCATTGCTCCGCGGTCATCGCATGAAAACCCCGCGCGGCCGTGTCCGGATCGCGTGCCTCGCGCCGTTCCCGCATCACGGCCATGCCGATGTTGAGCAGCCCCACGCCCACCTGCATGCCCAGGACCATGTTGGGCGGTGTGGCGCGAAACGCGACCTTCATGGACTCCCCCATCATCTCGCGCAGAAAGGTGGGCACGAAGACCGAAGCCGCCTGGTGGATGCCATGGCCCAGTACCGCGCCCATGATGCGCTGGCTGGGCAGCATCGAACCCACGGCCTGCACCGTGGTGGACTCCGAGACCGCGGTGCGGGCCGCAGTGGCCGCCTCCCCGAGCCGGTGCAAGGCCGCCCCTCCGGTTTCCATCGCGCCGATGCCCAATTGCCGCAGCATCGCGTTCCAGCTCTGCGGCTCAGGCACCGCCGGCTCCTCGTGTTCCTGCAGCTCTGGCATATCGACCCGGCGACTGGCGCGCAGGAACCGGTCCAGCGGGATATCAACGAGCTCTTCCAGCGCCGGCAACTGGCCCATGGCCGAGAACGACGCATTGGCGTTTGAAACCTCGGTCATCGCCGTTCCCTCACCAAAACCACCGGCGTTCGGAGTAACGGGTTCGCTGCTATCCCAGCGATGGCTGCCTCCGGCTAGGGGGGTATGAAAGGATTCCGAGCGCGTAGGACTGGACAGCAGGGAGAAGGAATCCCCTTCTTGAAGCATCTGGCGCGGCGGCATCGTCTGCGGATGCGCTTGGGACAGTCCTCGCCGACCGGTCAGCGACGCGTGCTGAAGGCGTCCGGAAATGCTGGCGCCCGAGGAGCGGGCCTGGGGCGTCTGAGGTTCAGGGGAAAGTGTGGGGCGGATCGGTGTGGTCGAACCGGACGCGTTCGTTTTATTGAGCATGGGTACGCTCCTTGTGGCCGCCGGAGGCTTCGGGTGCCGCGCAGGGAACGCCCGCCTGCACGGCATTGGCCAGCGCAGCCAGTTGCAGAATGTGCCGAGCGACGACCTCCGCCGAGGCGTTGCCCAGTGGACACCGGCACAGCAGTTGCGGCCCCGCGAAACCGCGGGCAAAAACGGCTCCAAGGCTGAGCATCAGCTGCGTGGATGCCTGCAGCGCGGCCACGCGCCGGGCCGGATCGTCCAGGCAGTCTGCGAGCAAGGGCGCTGTCATGATCAGCGCCTCCTCGTCCACGTCGGGCACCAAGGCAATGGTGCGGCTTTCCAGGGCGATGGTTCCGGTGCGCGAGGCATCCTTTGCCTGCTCCTGCGATGCGCCCAGGAACAAGGCCGTGTCCCTGACCAGCGCCAGAACGCGGGATGACGCTTCGAACTCCTGCACAGGGGCGGGTGGCTGCGGGCGGGGTGCGAGAACGGCGCTCATTGCACACCTCCTTTGCGCGGCGAGGCTGCGCCCAGTGCCAGCACCCCCTCCCGGGTGGCTTGGCACATGGCCAGCAAGCCGCCAAGCTGCGCGGCAAGAAGCTGCTCGTTTTCCTGCTGCGTCTCCAGGCGGCGCACCAGCACGGCATCGCCGTTGTCTTCCATGCCATAGCCCCAGTCGGAGCTGAGCATCGACTGCCCGTTGGCGACCAGCAGCGCGTCGGTCCAGGTTTCCGCCGGAACATGCTCGGGCCGGGCCATCGTGGCAATGGCGGCCCATGGGCGATTGTCCCGATGGCTCAGGGGTGCCACGCGCAGCGTGAACGGCCCCACTTTCGCTTCGCCCGTTTCTCCAAAAATCCGGGCAGTGGCCTCGTCAGCCCCCAGTTGCAGGGCTGCGTCCCTGGCACAGGCCTTGCGCCGGGATGACAGTGCGGGGCCACGCACGGGTGGCTTCGGTTTTGCGTTTTTCATCGTCGTTCTTTCAACCGTTATCGCTTATATATTTCCGCGCGACATGCGGATTTGGTGCCCTTTACACCAGCCGGCAGTCGTCTCTGAAAATGTGCCGGCCGTTCCATCGTTGAATGTGCGAAGGCGCCACACGCCTCGACAAGCGAAGCGATTGGCCGGGTTGCGAAAAACAAAGTTGACAGGAACGCGCGACATTGAACCTTGGCAGGCGCGCCGGATCATGGCCCCGCCGCCGAGCCGTCGATTCCATCAGGCCGCAAGGTGCATCGCGCAGCGTGGAATCCTTCCATTCAATGCACCAACGCAAATGAGAAATATTCTCATTTGTGTGACAATGTGCGCCGTGAGCCAGACAACCTGCAGGGACGACGGTGCCGCGATCGGCAGTGTCCAGACCGCGCGAGAGGGTATCCAGCAGACAACCCTTTTCGACGCACTCCATGGTTCACTGCCTGCACCTCCGGCCTGTTTCTCTTGCGCACGGCGCCCTGCGCTTCGCCCCCATTTCGCATGCCCTTCGCCCGCTGGCGGGTGCTGCGCTCCTGGCGGTCCTCGCCGCCCCTGCCGCGCCGGCGTGGGGACAGGGCTCCGGCACCGGCACCCCAGGCGCCGTGAGGACGGCACTGCTGCCGCAGGTGGACGTGGTGGACGTGGTGGACGTGGTGGACGAGGCCGAACGCAGTCCAGGCACCTCCACCGTCGTCAGCGGCGAGGCACTGGAGCAGGCTGGCAGCATGAAGGACGTGGTGCGCAACCAGCCGCTGGTCTCGGCCCCGGGCACCGCTGCGGGCACCACCCGCAATCGCAGCAGCTTCGACCGCTCCGGCACGACGGGCTACAACATCCGCGGGATCGAAGGCAACCGCGTGGGCATGGACGTGGACGGCGTGGAAATGCCCGACGCCACCACCCGCCCCTACGTGAGCCGCGTGGGCGCGAACACCTTCGGCATCGGACGCGACTTCATCGACCCCGAGATGTTTTCCTCGGTCAACATCCTGTCCGGCACCACCTCCGCCAAGCGCTCCGCCGGCGGCATCGGGGGCGCCGTGAGCTTCAAGACCAAATCGGCGAGCGACTACCTGCGGGGCGACCGGACCTCGTACCTGGGCGCCAAGATCGGCTACGACTCGGCCGACCGAGCATGGAACGAGAGCTTCACCGGCGCCGCCCGCAGCGGCGAACTCGATGGCCTGATCGCCTATTCGCGCCGGGACGGCCACGCGGCGCGCAACCACAGCGACGTGGTGAACAGCTACCCCGACGACTGGCACTCGGACGCCCTGCTGCTCAAGGGCGGCCTGCGCGTGGACGGCAGCAATCGGCTGGAACTCTCGGCCGACCTGTACCGCCGCAAGAATGACACCTTCTTCCACGGGTGGAACACCACCAACACGGCCATCACCGAGCAGTCCCGCCAGGCCAGCGACACGGAGCGCAACACGCTGCAGCTGACCCACCAGTGGACGCCGCGCAATGCCTGGGTGGACCACGCGGACACCCGCCTGTACTTCCAGGACACGGGCACCACGGACGCGACCGACACCACCACGCTGGCCACCGGCGCCCTGGTGCGCAATCTTTCCGAGAACCAGACCCGCACCTGGGGGGCGTCCACCACGGCGGACAAACGCATCGGCCGGCACCAGTTGAGCTTCGGCGCCAATGCCTCCACCCAGGACGTGGACCGCCCCTGGAACGTGGCGGGCTACATGAAGCCCCAGCCCGACACCACCACCCGGCGCCTGGGCGCCTTTCTCCAGGACGACATCGCCTTCGATGCGGGCGGCAAGCGGCTTGCCGTGATTCCCGCCCTGCGCGTGGACCGCATCGACATCCAGACCCGCAACCTCGGCAACTTCGTCTCCGGCGTGCTCACCGAGCAGGACGTGAGGCGCCTGTACGGCAATGCGCCCTCCACCACCCTCTGGAGCCCCAGCCTGGGCCTGACCTATGACCTCGCGCCGCGCTTCATCACGTATGCGCAGTACAAGCGCAGCGGCCGCGCGCCGTCGCCGGGCGAGATCTTCGGCTCGTGGAACATGGCCAGCAACTACGCCACGGGCAACCAGTACGCGCTGATCGGCAACCGCGACCTGAAGGAAGAGTCGAGCAACGCGTTCGAGGTGGGCGTCAAGGGATCGCCGGCCGACGGCGTGACGCTCAACAGCTCGGTCTTCTACACGCGCTACCGCGATTTCATCGCCTACACCCGCTACACGCGCGCCAGCGCGCCCAGCCTGTTCACGAACGTGCCTGCGCACATCGGCACCATCTACCAGGCCGAGAACCGCGACGAAGCCACCATCTACGGCCTCGAATTGAGCGCACGCCTGGAACACGGCCAGTGGAGCCCGGCGGCCCGAGGCCTGTACACCACCTGGGCGGTGGGCCTGAGCAAGGGCACGTCGCGGTCGCACTACGCCGGCGACAAGGATGTGGCGCTCGACTCCGTGCTGCCACGCAAGGCCATCGTCGGCGTGGGCTACGACGCGCCCATGAAGCAATGGGGCGTGAACTTCACCGGCACCTTCGTGGCCGCCAAGCGGGCAGAGGCCACCAACCGCGACAGCTACACCAACGCGGGCGCGGCGCTCACCGACGCCACCACCCAGCTGTTCCGCGTGCCCCGCTATTCCGTGCTCGACCTGAGCGGCTACTGGCAGGTGAACAAGAGCGTGCGCCTGCAGGCCGGCATCTACAACCTGACCGACAAGCGCTACTGGGACTACGCCAGCGCCCGCAGCCTGCAGCCTTCGGTGGCGCGCGACCAGCGCGACATCGAACTGCTCACCCATGCCGGCCGCACGGTGGCGGTGTCGATGTCCGTCGCGTTCTGATCCGCCCGCGCCGGCTTCAGCCGGCCTTCTTTTTTCCCATTCCACAGGAGTCTTCCCATGCCACACCCACTGTCCCTCTTTTCCCACCGTCCTCGCGCCATCCGCCGGGCCGGCATCGCCACCGCCGCCAGCGTGGCGGCACTGCTCGCGGCCTGCGCGGCCCCATCGGCCCCTGCCGGCGACGGCCCGGCGCGGCCGGCAGGCGGCCACGGCAATGCCGCCTTCATCGGTGGCTACGACGCCAACCAGGACGGCCAGGTCACCCGCGCCGAATACGACGCTGTGCGCAAGCAGCGCTTCGCGGCTGCCGACACCAACCGGGACGGCTGGCTCAGCGAAGCCGAATACGTGGCCGAGTTCGAGGGGCGCCTGCAGCAGCAGTACGCCGTCCAGAAGCGCCCGCCCGACGCGGCCCACGCCGCGTCGATCCAGCAGGCCCATGTGCGATTTGGCATCCTGGACAAGAACAAGGATGGCCGCCTGACCGAGGACGAAGAACTCGCCATCGCCGACCGGACCTTCAAAGGCGCGGACACCAACGGCGACGGCGTGGTCAATGCCGCCGACGCCAAGAAGCCTTGAGGCCGCCATCCATGCCTGCCATGCACACCGCCCCTTTCTTGCCGTGGCTGCGGCGCGCCGGCCTGGCGCTGGCCCTGGGCCTTTGCGGCCTGGCCCGCGCCCACACGCCCTACCTGCTGCCCGCGAGCTTCGACATCGAGCCCGGCTCCAACGTCAGCGTGGACGCCGGCTTCACCGAGAAGTTCTTCCTGCCTGACGTGGCGTTCGGCGACACGCGCTTTGCCATCACCACGCCCGATGGCGGCACGCTGCCGTTCGGCGATGTGCGCCAGTTCAAGACGCGCACCGTGGCCGAGCAGAAGCTGCCCGGTGCCAAGGGCACGTACCGGCTCAGCACCGGCCCGCGCCTGGGCGCGATCTTTCGCAGCTGGGAGCACGGCGGCAAGGTCGAGGTGGCACGCGACCCCGCCACGCCGATGCCGTCCGGCGCCAGGCTGCTGAGCCACTACCAGTCGCTATCCATCTCCGAGGCCTATGTGACCGCGGGGACCCCCACGCGGGCCGCGCTGGCGGGCTCGGGCAAGGGGCTGGAGATCGTGCCCGCCACGCACCCGAGCGATCTGTTCGCCAAGGAAGCCTTCGACTTCGCCGTGCAGTTCGACGGCCAGCCGCTGGCCGGGCAGAAAGTGGACCTCTACCGCTCGGCGATGGACCTCGCCAGCCAGCACAGCGCCGAGAGCCTGAAGACCGATGCGCAAGGCCGCATCCACTACGTGCCGCCACAGCCCGGCGTGTACCTGGCCCTGGTGCGCCACCGTGCGCCCGCGCCGCAAGGCGCGGCGGCCCCGATGTACGGCCACAACTACACGCTGACCTTCCGGGTGCTGGCCCCGTAGCGCGCGGTGAGGGGCGTCAGCCCCGCATCAACGCCTCGATCTCGTCCGCCTTCACCGGCACGCCGCGCGTGATCAGCTCGCAGCCGCCGTCGGTGACGATGGCGTCGTCCTCGATGCGGATGCCCAGATGATGGAAGGCCTCGGGCACGCCCGGGGCCGGGCGCACGTACAGGCCCGGCTCGATCGTCAGCACCATGCCGGGCCGCAGGATGCGGCTGGGGCGGTTGGCGATGGTCTCGCCCGAGAGCGGGTCCTTGCGCTCGCTGACCTGCCCGACCTCGGACGGCTCCACGTAGCTGCCGCAGTCGTGCACGTCCATGCCCAGCCAGTGGCCGGTGCGGTGCATGTAGAACTGGAAGTAGGCGCGGCTGTCGATCACGTCCTGCGCCGTGCCCACGGTGTTCCTGTCGAGCAGGCCCAGGTCCAGCATGCCCTGCGCCAGCACGGCCACCGTGGCGTCGTGCGGGTCGTTGAAGCGGGCGCCGGCCTTCGTCGCCGCGATGGCCGCGTCCTGGCTGGCCAGCACCAGGTCGTACAGCGCGCGCTGCGGCCCGGTGAAGCGGCCGTTGGCGGGAAAGGTGCGCGTGATGTCGCTGGCGTAGCCGTCGAGTTCGCAGCCCGCATCGATCAGCACCAGTTCGCCGTCGCGCACCGGGGCGGCGTCGGCGCGGTAGTGCAGCACGCAGGCATTGGCGCCGGCGGCGACGATGGAGTTGTAGGCCGGGCACTGCGAGCCGGCTTCGCGGAAGGCATGCAGCAGTTCGGCGTCCAGGTGGTACTCCCGCACGTCCTCGCCCGCGCGCAGCATGCGCGCGCTGCGCTGCATGGCGCGAATGTGGGCCTGGGCGCTGATGGCCGAGGCGCGGCGCATGGTGTCCTGCTCGTGCGCGTCCTTCACCAGCCGCATTTCGTCGAGCAACGTGCACAGGTCGTCCTGCTGCGCCGGGCACAGCGCGCCGTAGCGCACCCGTGCGCGCACCTGGTTCAGCCAGCCCTCCACGCGCGCGGCCAGGCCGGTGTGGATGGCGAATGGGTACCAGACCCGGGTGCGGTTTTCGAGCAGGCGGGGCAGTTGCGACTCCAGCACGGCGGCCGAGTGCGCGGCGTCCACGCCCAGCGTGCCCACGGCGGCCTCGGGGCCCAGGCGGTAGCCGTCCCAGATCTCGCGCTCCAGGTCCTTGGGCTGGCAAAACAGCGTGCTCTGGCCCTGCGCCGTGATCACCAGGCAGGCGCCCGGCTCGGTGAAGCCGGTGAGATAGTAAAAATAGCTGTCGTGCCGGTACAGGAAGTCGCTGTCGCGGTTGCGCGGGCGCTCCGGGGCGGTGGGCACGATGGCGATGCCGCCTTCGCCGAGCATCGAAGCAAGGCGGGCGCGGCGCTGGGCATAGAGGGAGTTCTGTGGGCTCATGCAGGCATTCTCAGGGCATCGGCTGGGGAGCATTTGCAATTCCGCTGGGCAAATTACATTTCGAATCACTGCAGGCACGCGCCGCCCCGGCGGTGCCCGCAAAGCGTTCGAGAATGGCGGGCTCCCCCTCTCCTGGATCGCGCATGTCCGGTTTCGCCCCGCTGCAGTTCATTTTGACGACCTTCCTGCCGCTGCTGGGCCTGGGGTTGACGGTGGCCCTGCTGGGCTACGGCGCCTATGCCCTGTGGGTCGATGTGCCGCAAAAGCTGGTGCTGTCGCGCCGGGCCCTGCTGGTGCTGTGCGGCGTGGCGCTGCTGTGCAACGCATGGCTGGGGCTGCGCCTGTACCTGTCGCACAGCGAGCGGCAGGAATGGAAGGACGGCGCCGTGCACCGCGCCAGCCGCGAGCGCTTCGCGCTGGCGCAGGATTTCCAGTACGGCGAGTTGCTGATTCCAGCCGGCAGCCTGGTCAACCGCCAGGACCCGTTCGACAAGGGCGAGCCGTCGCGCCCCGTGGCGCTGCATGGGCTGGAAGCGGTGCGGTTTTCGCAGCCGGTGCTGGTGGCCGGGGTGTGGGCCAGCGCGCTGCAGGTCAACCCGCTGCGCGTGGAGCTGGCGCAGGACCAGCGCATCGGCCCGCTCTACCGCTACGACGCGTCCAGCCAGGGCTGGGTGACCAACAAGCTAGTGCCCGCGCTGGCCTGCAAGAAGGGCCAGATGGCCGTGTTCCAGGTGCCGCACATTCCCTACGACGTGCCGGCGGAGGTGGGCAAGCCGCCACCGGACGGCCCCGCCGCGCGCTTTCTGCCCAGCCAATGGCTGTTCCGCAACTGCGAGGCGGCGCCGCCCATTGCCGTGCAGCCCGCAAACGGCGGCACCGCACCGACCCAGTGATCGCAAGGCGCCGAAAAAGGCCGCCCCAAGGCCTCAGCGGTTGAGCTGCGCCAGCCGCTGCGGCGTGCCCACATCGGTCCAGCGGCCGGTGTAGAGCGATGCGGTGACGCGGCCCGCGTCCATGGCCCGGCGCAGCAGCGGTGCCAGCGCGGCGCTGATCCCCGTCGGATTGCCGGCGGGCACATCGCACCAGGGCGCGCCGAACAACTCCGCCCGCAGCAGTGCGAGGGTGCTGTAGGTGTAGCGCGGCGCGGTGCTGTCGGCCGGCAGGTTCAGCGCCAAGCCGGCGTCCGACCGGCCGAAGTCCCCGCGCGGGTGGTGCTCCGGGTTGGGCACCAGCCACAGGTGGGCCAGCGCGGTGCTGGCGGCAAAGCGCTGCGCGGCATCGGCCGCGAACACGAAATCGGGCGCGAACACATCGCCCGCCGCCAGCCAGAAGACGGGCCCCAACTGCGGCAGCGCCCGCGCGATGCCGCCGGCGGTCTCCAGCGCACCACCGAAGTCGCGGCCTTCGTGCGAGTATGAAATCGATAGCAGGCTGCCGGCGGATTCATTGCCCTGGAGGCCGAAATGACCTCCAAACCGCTCGCTGATCTGCTCGCCCAGCCACGCCGTGTTGATGACGGCGCGTGGCACGCCCGCCTGGGCCAGCGCACGCAGGTGCCACTCCAGCAGCGGCACGCCCTGCACCGCCAGCAGCGGCTTCGGGCACGCATCGGTCAGCGGGCGCATGCGCTCGCCGCGGCCGGCGGCCAGCACCATGGCGGGAATCTGCGCGCCTCCCTGGACCGGCAATGGGGTCTGCACGGCTGCGTTCATGCCGCAACGCCCTGGGCCACCGCACCGCGCTGCAGCGCACGCCGCTGCGCCCGTGCCGGTTCGAACAAGGCCAGCAGCGCGGCCATCAGCGACTCGGCCTTGGCCGAATGGTCGCCGCCGAAATTGCACACGTACACATCCAGCGTGACCGCACCCAGTTCGGGCCAGGTGTGCACGCAAAGGTGCGACTCGGCCAGCAGCAGCGTGGCCGTCACGCCGCCCGGCCCCTGCGCGGTGGCCGGGAAGGTGTGGAACAGCTGCCCCACGGCCTGCAGCCCGGCCGCCTGCACGGCGCCGGCGCAGGCGCGGCCCAGCGCGGCAGCATCGGTCAGCCAGTGCGGCGCGCAGCGGCATTGCTGGAGATCGGCGGTGAGGTGCAGGCCTTGCATGGGGCTGCACTGTAGTGCATCGGGCCCCGGGGACGGAGCCCCGGGAGCCGCCCCGGTAAAATGCCGGGTTTTCCCCCCACCGCCCCCTTCCGGAGCCGCCCCTGATGGCCAATTCTCAACAAATGGCGAATGCGATCCGCGCACTCGCAATGGATGCAGTTCAACAGGCCAATTCCGGCCACCCCGGCGCCCCGATGGGCATGGCCGACATGGCCGTCGCGCTGTGGGGCCGCCATCTGCGGCACAACCCCGCCAACCCTCACTGGCTGGACCGCGACCGCTTCGTGCTGTCCAACGGCCACGGCTCCATGCTGCTGTACGCGCTGCTGCACCTCACGGGCTACGACCTGCCCATCCAGGAGCTGAAGAACTTCCGCCAGCTGCACAGCAAGACGGCCGGCCACCCCGAATACGGCATCACGCCCGGCGTCGAGACGACCACCGGCCCCCTGGGCCAGGGCATTACCAACGCCGTGGGCTTCGCGCTGGCCGAGAAGCTGCTCGCCAAGGAATTCAACCGCGACGGCCATGCCGTGGTGGACCACCACACCTACGTCTTCCTGGGCGATGGCTGCCTGATGGAAGGCATCAGCCAGGAAGCGCTGTCGCTAGCAGGCGCCTGGAAGCTCAACAAGCTGATCGCGCTGTATGACGACAACGGCATCAGCATCGACGGCCAGGTCGCTCCCTGGTTCGTGGACGACACCCCGGCCCGCCTGCGCGCCTGCGGCTGGAACGTGATCGGCCCCGTGGACGGCCACGACGTCGAGGCCGTGGCGGCCGCGGTGCAAAGCGCCAAGACCTCCACCGACAAGCCCACGCTCATCGTCTGCAAGACCGCCATCGGCAAGGGATCGCCCAACCGCGCGAACACCTCCAAGGCCCACGGCGAGCCCCTGGGCGCCGACGAGATCACGCTCACGCGCAACGCCATCGGCTGGAGCCACGTGCCCTTCGAGATCCCGGCCGAGGTCTATGCCGACTGGAGCGCCAAGGACACCGGCGCCCAGGCCGAAGCCGAATGGCAGCAGCGCTTCGACGCCTATGCCGCCGCCTTTCCCGAACTGGCCGCCGAATTCACCCGCCGCATGGCCGGCGACCTGCCCAAGCACTTCGCGCAGACCGCCGTGGACACCGTGGTCGGCATGCACACCAAGGGCGAAACCGTGGCCAGCCGCAAGGCCAGCCAGCTGGCCCTGGAAGCCTTCACCGCGCAACTGCCCGAGCTGCTGGGCGGCAGCGCCGACCTGACCGGCTCCAACCTCACCAACACCAAGAGCACGCCGGCCCTGCGCTTCGACGAACACGGCGACGTGCAGCAGGTGGAAGTGAACGTGGGCGCCGAGACGGTGCGCGTCGGCGGGCGCCACATCAACTACGGCGTGCGCGAATTCGGCATGGCCGCGATCATGAACGGCATCGCCCTGCACGGCGGCTTCATCCCCTACGGCGGCACCTTCCTCACGTTCAGCGACTACAGCCGCAACGCCATCCGCATGGCCGCGCTGATGAAGCTTCGCGTGGTGCACGTGTTCACCCACGACTCCATCGGCCTGGGCGAAGACGGCCCGACCCACCAGTCGATCGAGCACGCCGCCAGCCTGCGCCTCATCCCGAACCTGGACGTGTGGCGCCCGGGCGATACGACCGAAACCGCCGTCGCCTGGAGCGTGGCCCTGTCCAACCGCACCCAGCCCACGGCCCTGCTGCTGTCGCGCCAGAACATCGCCTATGCCCCCAAGCGCGACCTGGGCGACATCAGCCGCGGCGCGTACGTGCTGTCCGAGCCGGCCGACGTGGGCATCAAGAAGAAGGCCCAGGCCGTCATCATCGCCACGGGTTCGGAAGTGCAACTGGCGCTCAAGGCGCAGCAACTGCTGGCCACGCGCAAGATCGCCGTGCGCGTGGTGTCCATGCCCAGCACGACGACCTTCGACCGCGAAGACACCAAGTACAAGCAATCCGTGCTGCCCGCCGGCATCCCCCGCATCGCGGTGGAGATGGGCGTGACCGACGGCTGGTGGAAATACGGCTGCGCCGCCGTGGTCGGCATCGACACCTTCGGCGAATCGGCCCCGGCGCCGGTGCTGTTCAAGCACTTCGGCTTCACGGAAGAGAACGTGGCCGATACGGTGCAGGCGGTGCTGCGCAAACGTTGATCGATCCAACCCTGCGCGATGGGGGATTCTGCCGACCTGCTCCAGATTGGCAGAAAACTCCCGCCGCGCTTGAAAACATCAGGAACCACCTGCCGGAATGAAGAGCGCGTCCAGAGCTACCAAAATCATGGCTGCCGTTGCAGGTGGCCTGCTGCTTTGCGGCGCGGCTGGGCTTTTCATGGCGGGTGCATTGTTCGAGTCCAGCGGGGTGGATCGAGGTTCTTTCGTGTACCGCCTTGGCGCGCCCGAATACCTTCGATCGGTGGAGATTCTGGACGAATGCCAAAAACCGAGATACCGCTGGAAGGGCCGTGACGGCGAGAGCAGCCCTTATTCGTCAGTCACCTACGGCAGTCTGAAGAGCTCGGCTGATTTAGTGCAATCGTATCGAAGCGCTTTCGATAAAAAATCATGCAAAGTGAAAGACGAAATCCAGAGCGTGGGCAACAAAAATCATTTGGCGCTCGTTTGCGCGCAGCAGGATTTCTTATCGGTTGACCTATTCATCACCGACGCAGGCGGTTGCAAAGAAGTCACTCTCGATTTCCTGGAAAACTATTAATCCGCTGGAGACGAATGAGCAAGCGCAAAGATATTGTGGACGGGAGCGAAGCCGCGGCGAAAGCCTATGGCCTCGTATACACCTGCCATCTGGGCTGGCTGGATCTGGGCCATATGGATCCCAAATCCACCCGTGCGCACACGGGAGCTTCCGCGCTTTGGAAAGAAATCAACGCGGGAGGTCCGGATGTGCGGCACTGCATGGGCACCCTTCGGCAGATCTGCACGCTGCCGGCGCTTTCGAATGTCTATCCTGCGGCGAAATTTCCCGACCAGTCTTCCACTGGCTTCAAGCTGACGTACAAGCAGGACATGGGCAAGCGCGTGTTCGGCGCCAACCTGTCGACAGGCGTATCGCGGGAATACATCGTTCGCCACCACCTGTCCACCGACGAAAAGAAATCCGTAGCATTGGCGATCTTCATGGAAGTCAGCCTGGAATTCGAAAATTACCAGGAATACTTTCCCAAATTCATCACGGACAGCGGGTTCAGCCAGGAAGACCTGGTTTCCAACCTGATCGGCTTTCACATCGCGGTCGGCACCGTGACCAAATCGCAGGTGATCGCCATGGCCAAACCCGTCTCCAAAGCCACGGCTTTGGCCATCTGGGATCGCAACGGGGCCGTGGGCGCCAACAAGAACAGGGGCTTCAAGCCCATGCTCAGCCCGGACACCTCGGCGATGACCGACACGGCGTGCATCAACGAGTGCGGCGGCCTGACGCCCCGGGTGCCCGATTTTCTGAAAAGCATTCTCCCGGCGAGAAAGGGCGAGCTTTTCATGAACAACGTACTGGGTAGCTCTTGAGGTTCATTCAAGGGCTTTTTATCAATCTTTTCTTTTTACTGAGGATAGTTCCATGACGATCAAGATTGGCATCAATGGCTTCGGCCGCATCGGCCGCATGGTGTTCCGCGCCGCCGTGCAGAACTTCTCCGACATCGAGGTCGTCGGCATCAACGACCTGCTGGAGCCCGACTACCTGGCGTACATGCTCCAGTACGACTCGGTGCATGGCCGCTTCAAGGGCACCATCGCGGTGGAGGGGAACACCCTGGTCGTCAACGGCAAGAAGATCCGCCTCACGCAGGAACGCGACCCGGCGCAGCTCAAGTGGAACGAGGTCGGCGCGGACGTCGTGATCGAGGCCACGGGCCTGTTCCTGACCAAGGAAACGGCGCAAAAGCACATCGACGCGGGCGCGAAGAAGGTCATCCTGTCGGCACCGTCCAAGGACGACACGCCGATGTTCGTGCATGGCGTGAACTGCAATTCCTACGCCGGCCAGCCCATCATCTCCAACGCCTCGTGCACCACCAACTGCCTGGCCCCCGTGGCCAAGGTGCTGAACGACAAGTGGGGCATCAAGCGCGGCCTGATGACCACCGTGCACGCCGCCACCGCGACGCAAAAGACCGTGGACGGCCCGTCCAACAAGGACTGGCGCGGTGGCCGCGGCATCCTGGAAAACATCATCCCCAGTTCCACCGGCGCCGCCAAGGCCGTGGGCGTGGTGATCCCGGCGCTCAACAAGAAGCTGACCGGCATGTCGTTCCGCGTGCCCACCTCCGACGTGTCGGTGGTGGACCTGACCGTCGAGCTGGAAAAGCCCGCTACGTACGCCGAGATCTGCGCTGAAATGAAGTCGCAGTCGGAAGGCGCGCTCAAGGGCATCCTGGGCTACACCGAAGACAAGGTGGTGGCGACCGACTTCCGCGGCGAGAGCTGCACCAGCGTGTTCGATGCCGATGCCGGCATCGCCCTCGACGACACCTTCGTGAAGATCGTGTCCTGGTACGACAACGAATGGGGCTACTCCAACAAGTGCCTGGACATGGTGCGCGTGGTGTCTTCCCGCTGAGACAGCAGCGCCCGCTCGCCGGACCATCGGAACGCGCCTTCGGGCGCGTTTTTCTTTGGGCGAATGGTTTGTGCCGCCATTGGCCGCTTCGCCTCCGCCCATCGGCATGAATGTGAATGGCATCCGCAGGAACGCGCTCGCAACCGTTGCTTTCGGATGCATTGCTCACGTTTCGTCGGACATTGCCCACGCGGCCTGCTGCGATGGGCCTACGCCGGGCGGCAAGCCCAGCCCGAACAATCGGAACCCTGTCGCCAGGGGCTCCCGTCACCGGGACCCGCCCCAAAGCGCCATTCCATCCCTGTCCGGAGAAAAACACCATGCCGACCTTCACCTTGATCCGAACTGCCACTGCCGTGCTGGCGCTGGGCGCGCTTGCCGCCTGCTCCTCCACCCCCAAGCCCACCGAGCAGATGGCCGTGAGCCGCACTGCCGTGGACCGCGCGACCACCGCGCCCAAGGTGGCCGCCAACGCCCCCGTGGAACTGCAGAGCGCCCGTGACAAGTGGACCCAGGCCCAGCAGGCCCTGGACAGCAAGGACTACACGCGGGCGCGCCGCCTGGCCGCCGAAGCGGAAGCCGACGCCCGCGTGGCCGAGACGAAGGCCGAAGCCACGGACAACGCCGCCACGCTGCAGCAGGTCAAGACCAGCATCCAGTCGCTGCAGGACGAAATCACCCGCCGCGCGCCGCCCGTCCCCGGTGCCATGCCACCGCCCCCTCCCGCGCCAGTGCCCATGGCCGCCCCCATGCCAGCACCCATGCCCGGTGCCGTGCCTCCGGCCCGCTGAGGCACCGGGCCTTCGAGCCCGCCTCCCTGACCGGCCGCCGACCACCCACGCGCCACCGCGGCGCG
>NZ_BAAJYS010000051.1:0-19713 GCF_057543315.1 Acidovorax sp. KPB24-07 | reverse complement strand
GGTGGCCGTGGTGGGCGCGGGGCCCGCAGGGCTGGCCTGCGCCCATGGCCTGGCGGTGCGCGGGCACGACGTGGTGCTGTTCGAGGCGCGTCCCAAGCTGGGCGGTTTGAACGAATACGGCCTGGCCAGCTACAAGACCACGGGCGGCTTCGCGCAAAAGGAAATCGAATGGCTGCTGTCCATCGGCGGCATCGAGGTGCGCTGCAATCAGGTGCTGGGCCGCGATGCCACCGTGGACAGCCTGCTTCAGGCCTACGACGCCGTGTTCCTGGGTTTGGGACTGGCGGGCGTCAATGCGCTGGGCATCGCCGAGCCGCAGGTCGAGGGGCTGTGCAACGCGGTCGACTTCATTGCCGACGTGCGCCAGGCGCAGGACCTTTCGACCGTCCCCGTGGGCCGCCGCGTGGTCGTGATCGGCGGCGGCATGACGGCTGTGGACGCTGCCGTGCAGGCGCGCAAGCTGGGCGCCGAAGAGGTGACGATCGTCTATCGCCGCGGTGCCGACGGCATGTCTGCCTCCGCCGTGGAGCAGCGCTGGGCGCAGACGAACGGCGTGGCCATCCGCCACTGGGCGGCGCCGAAGGAACTGCTCAGCGAAGGCGGGGTGGTGCGTGGCATGCGGTTCGCGGCCACGGCCCTGGCGGGTGGACGCCTCGTGGACACGGGCGAATCCTTCACGCTGGAGGCCGACATGGTGCTCAAGGCCATCGGCCAGAGCTACCTGCCCGAGCATGCAGGTCCCACGGTGGCCCTGCAGGGCGGGCGCATCGCCACCGACGACATGGGCCGCACCAGCGTGGCGCGGCTGTGGGCCGGCGGGGACTGCCGTGCCGGCGGGCGCGACCTCACGGTCGAGGCGGTCGAGCACGGCAAGGTGGCCGCCCTCTCCATCAGCGAGGCGCTGCGCGGCTGACGGCCGGCGCCTTCTCCCTCCAACACCCCGCACCCCCGGAGCATTTCCCATGGCAGACATCCGCAGCCGCTTTCTCGGCATCGAGAGCCCCAATCCATTCTGGCTGGCCTCCGCACCGCCCACCGACAAGGAAATCAATGTCACCCGCGCCTTCGAGGCGGGCTGGGGCGGCGTGGTCTGGAAGACGCTGGGCGAAGACCCGCACGTGGTCAACGTCAACGGCCCGCGCTATGCCACGCTGATGTCGCAGGACCGCCGCGTGATCGGGCTCAACAACATCGAGCTCATCACCGACCGCCCGCTGAAGACCAACCTGGACGAGATCCGCCGCGTCAAACGCAACTGGCCCGACCGCGCAATGATCGTCTCGCTCATGGTGCCCTGCGTGGAAGAAAGCTGGAAGCGCATCCTGCCCATGGTGGAGGACGTGGGGGCCGACGGCATCGAGCTGAACTTCGGCTGCCCGCACGGCATGAGCGAGCGCGGCATGGGCGCCGCCGTGGGCCAGGTGCCCGAATACATCCAGATGGTGACAGCTTGGTGCAAGCACTACAGCCGGCTGCCGGTGATCGTGAAGCTCACGCCCAACATCACCGACGTGCGCCAGCCCGCCCGCGCTGCCCAAGCCGGCGGGGCGGATGCGGTGTCGCTCATCAACACCATCAACTCCATCATGGGCGTGGACTTGGAGCGCATGGCCATGAGCCCCAGCACCGGCGGCCTGGGCTCGCACGGCGGCTATTGCGGCCCGGCGGTCAAGCCCATCGCGCTCAACATGGTGGCCGAGATCGCGCGCGACGCGCAGACCGCCGGCCTGCCCATCAGCGGCATCGGCGGCATCTCCACCTGGCGCGATGCGGCCGAGTACATCGCCCTGGGCTGCGGCACCGTGCAGGTGTGCACGGCGGCCATGGTGTACGGCTTCAAGATCGTGCAGGACATGTGCGATGGGCTGTCCAACTTCATGGACGCGCACGGCTACCACACCCTCGACGACTTCCGCGGCCAGGCCGTGCCGACGGTCAAGGACTGGAAGCAGCTGGACCTGAACCACATCGACAAGGCGGTGATCGACCAAGATGCCTGCATCCAGTGCGGCCGCTGCCACGTGGTGTGCGAAGACACGTCGCACCAGGCCATCACCTTCACCAAGGATGGCGGCGTGCGCCGGTTCGAGGTGAACGAGGCCGAATGCGTGGGCTGCAACCTGTGCGTGTCGATCTGCCCCGTGCCCGAATGCATCACGCTGCGCAGCCTCGCGCCTGGCGAGGTCGATGCGCGCACCGGCAAGGTGGTGACAGGCGAGTACGCCAACTGGACCATGCACCCCAACAACCCGCAGCGCGTGGCCGCCTGAGCCGCGCTGCCGCGGCCCATTGCCCGCGTTGGTGCGCACCTTCGCGCCCGCCTTCCGCCTGCCAGCCTGTCTGCAACGTCTCGGAGACAGCCCCATGAAGACCCTGCATGCCCCCGGTGCCAGCAACGAACTGTGGAACGACGACCTGGCGCCCACCCAGCCGCACCAGCGCACCTGGCGCTGGTACCACTTCGCGGCCCTGTGGGTGGGCATGGTGATGTGCATCCCCGCCTACACGCTGGCCGCCAGCCTGATCGACAGCGGCATGTCGTGGGGACAGGCGGTGGGCACGGTGTTCCTGGGCAACCTGATCGTGCTGGTGCCCATGCTGCTCATCGGCCACGCAGGGGCCAAGTACGGCATTCCCTATGCGGTGCTGGCGCGCGCGTCGTTCGGCACGCGCGGCGCCAAGCTGCCGGCGCTGCTGCGCGCACTGGTGGCCTGCGGCTGGTACGGCATCCAGACCTGGTTTGGCGGCATGATGATCTACACGCTGGCCGGCGTGCTCCTCGGGCATCCCCTGGAGGGCGACAAGATCGCGGGGCTGGGCATCAACCTGGGCCAGCTGGTGTGCTTCCTGGTGTTCTGGGCCATCCAGTTCTATTTCGTGGTGCACGGCATCGAGTCCATCCGCAAGCTCGAAACGTGGACGGCGCCGATCAAGATCGTCATCTGCTTTCTGCTGCTGTGGTGGGCGTATGACAAAGCGGGCGGTTTCGGGCCCATCCTGGACCAGCCCTCGCAGTTCGCGCCCGGCGGCAAGAAGGCGGGGCAGTTCAGCGCCGTGTTCTGGCCGTCGCTGACCGCCATGGTGGGCTTCTGGGCCACGCTGGCGCTCAACATTCCCGACTTCACGCGGTTTGCCCGGTCGCAGCGCGATCAGGTGGTAGGCCAGGCCATCGGCCTGCCCGTGCCCATGGGCCTGCTGGCCGCGCTGGCGGTGTTCGTGACCTCGGCCACGGTGGTCATCTATGGCAAGGCGCTGTGGGACCCGGTGGACCTGGCCAGCCGCATGACGGGCGCGGCCGTGCTGATCGCGCTCATCATCCTGCTGATCGACACCGTCAGCGTGAACCTCGCTGCCAACCTCGTGGGACCGGCGTACGACTTCTCCGCGCTGAGCCCGTCGCGCATCAGCTATCGGGTGGGCGGCTACATCACCGTGGGCATCGCCATCGCGATGATGCCGTGGAAGATCCTCGAATCGACACAGGGCTACATCTTCACCTGGCTCATCGGCTACTCGGCGCTGCTGGGGCCGGTGGCCGGCATCCTGATGGTGGACTACTACCTGGTGCGTCGCACCGAGCTGGACGTGGCCGCGCTGTACGAGGAGCGCGGCGCCTACCGCTACCGCGGCGGCTGGAATGCGGTGGCCGTGGTGGCCTTCGTGCTGGGCGTGGCGCCCAACGTTCCCGGCTTTCTGAACGCGGCGTTCCCGGCCACCTTCCCCGGTGTGGGCGAGGTGTTCAAGCAGATCTATGCCTATGCCTGGTTCATCGGCCTGGCCATTGCCGCCGTGGTGTACCGCCTCGGCATGGCCGGCCAGGCACGCCCGGCACCCACTCCGCTGCGCCGCGCCTGAGCACGGCGACCACCCCTTCATCCTTCAGGAGACCTGCCATGAGCCCGACCCCTTCCAACGCCGTGCTGATCCGCGGCGGCACCGTGGTGCATGCCGACCGCGAAGAGCACGCCGACGTGCTGTGCGTGGACGGCCGCATCGCCGCCGTGGGCCCCGATGTGGCGGGCGAGGCGCCTGCCGGTGCCGAGACGCTGGATGCGAGCGGCCAGTACGTGCTGCCGGGCGGCATCGATCCGCACACGCACATGCAGCTGCCCTTCATGGGCACCGTCACCATGGACGATTTCTTCACCGGCACGGCGGCGGGCCTGGCGGGTGGGACCACCAGCATCATCGACTTCGTGATCCCCGATCCGCAGGAGCCGATGATGGAGGCCTACCGCAAGTGGCGCGGCTGGGCCGAGAAATCGGCGGCCGACTATGGCTTTCACGTGGCCGTCACCTGGTGGAGCGAGCAGGTGCGGGCCGACATGGGCACGCTGGTGCAGGAAGAGGGCGTCAACAGCTTCAAGCACTTCATGGCCTACAAGAACGCCATCATGTGCGACGACGAAACGCTGGTGAACAGCTTCCGGCGCGCGCTGGAGCTGGGCGCCATGCCCACCGTGCACGCCGAGAACGGCGAACTCGTCTACCTGCTGCAGCAGGAGGTGGCCAAGATGGGCATCACCGGTCCCGAGGGCCATCCGCTGGCCCGCCCGCCCATGGTGGAGGCCGAGGCGGCCAACCGCGCCATCGCCATCGCCGACGTGCTGGGCGTGCCCATCTACGTGGTGCATGTGAGCTGCGCCGAGGCGGCCGAGGCCATCGCCCGCGCCCGCGCCCGGGGCCAGCGCGTGTTCGGCGAAGTGCTGGCCGGCCACCTGCTGATCGACGACAGCGTGTACCGCGACCCGGACTTCGCCACCGCCGCCGCCCACGTGATGAGCCCGCCGTTCCGCCCCCGCTCGGGCGGCCACCAGGAGGCGCTGTGGCGCGGCCTGCAATCGGGCCAGTTGCACACCACGGCCACCGACCACTGCACCTTCTGCGCTGCGCAGAAAGCCATGGGCCGCGACAACTTCGCCAAGATCCCCAACGGCACCGGCGGCGTGGAAGAGCGCATGGCCGCCATCTGGGACGGCGGCGTGAACACCGGGCGGCTCACGCCCTCGGAGTTCGTCGCGATCACCTCCACCAACGCGGCCAAACTCTTCAACATCTACCCGCGCAAAGGCTTCGTCGGCGCCGGGGCCGATGCCGACCTGGTGCTCTGGGATCCGCAAGGCACGAAGACGTTTTCCGCGAAGACGCAGCACAGCAAGGGCGACTTCAACATCTTCGAGGGCCGCACCGTGCGCGGCATTCCCAGCCACACCATCAGCCAGGGGCGCGTGGTGTTCGCCAACGGCGACCTGCGCGCCGAGCCGGGCCGGGGCCGCTACATCAAGCGCCCCGCGTTCGGCCCCCAGTTCCAGGCCGTGCAAAAGCGCGCGCAGGACCTCGCCCCTACCGCGGTCGCCCGCTGACGGCCGCCCACGCATCCGGAGAACACCTTGGACACGACCACCCGAACCGACATCAGCCACCTGCGCGTCAACGGCGAGCGCTTGTGGGATTCGCTCATGGAGCTGGCGCAGATCGGCGCCACGCCCAAGGGCGGCGTCTGCCGCCTCACCCTCACCGACCTGGACAAGCAGGGCCGCGACCTCGTCACCCGCTGGGCGCGCGAGGCCGGCATGACCGTCACCATCGACCAGATCGGCAACGGCTTCATGCGCCGCCCGGGGCGCAATAACAACCTTCCGCCCATCATGACCGGCAGCCACATCGACACCCAGCCCACGGGCGGCAAGTTCGACGGCAACTACGGCGTGCTGGCCGGCATCGAGGTGGTGCGCACGCTGAACGACCACGGCATCGAGACCGAGGCGCCGATCGAGGTGGCCTTCTGGACCAACGAGGAAGGCAGCCGCTTCGTGCCCGTGATGATGGGCTCGGGCGTGTTCGCCAAGGCCTTCACCCTGGAGCATGCCTACGCCGCCACCGATACCGAAGGCAAGACGGTGAAGGGCGAGCTCGAGCGCATCGGCTACGTGGGCGATCAGGTACCCGGCGACCACCCCATCGGTGCATATTTCGAGACCCACATCGAGCAGGGCCCGGTGCTGGAGGACCACGGCAAGACCATCGGCGTCGTGACGGGCGTGCTCGGCATCCGCTGGTACGACTGCACCGTGACCGGCATGGAGGCCCATGCCGGCCCCACGCCCATGGCCCTGCGCAAGGATGCGCTGCAGGTTGCCACGCGCCTCATGCAGGAGGTGGTGGCTTGCGCGCACCGCCACCCGCCGCACGGTCGCGGCACGGTGGGCATGGTGCAGGTGCACCCCAACAGCCGCAACGTGATCCCCGGCCAGGTCAAGTTCAGCATCGACCTGCGCAACGCCACCGACGCCGATTGCGAAAGCATGGACCGGGACATCCGCGACGTCGCCGCCCGGCTCAGCGCCGAAACCGGCCTGCCGATCCAGATCGACCTGGTGTCCAGCTACCCCGCGCAGGTGTTCCACCCCGACTGCGTGGACGCGGTGGGCCGGGCGGCCGCCAGCCTGGGCTACAGCCACATGCCAGCCGTGTCGGGCGCGGGGCACGATGCGGTCTACATGGCGCGCCTGGCACCTGCGGGCATGGTCTTCATTCCGTGCAAGGACGGCATCAGCCACAACGAGATCGAAGACGCCCAACCCGAGCACATCACCGCTGGCTGCAACGTGCTGCTGCATGCCATGCTGGAACGCGCCGGCACCTGAATGGTGCGTGGCTGGGGCGGCGGCCTGCCGCCGTGTTACAGCAACCCTCCCCCGGTGGGGTTGTGGCAGGCCCCCGCAGCGCATAACGTTCAACGCTTTGCTTGAAGCCATGCCTTCCATGACGACACCGAACCGGCCCGATGGGCGCGCTGCCTCCGCCTGCTTCCCTTCCACCCCCGCCCGCGCGACCCTCGTGGCCGCCACCGTGGTGGCCGCGCTGGCCCTGGCCGGCTGCGAGACCACCAACATGCGCATGGGCAACCCCGATGCCAAGACCGTGGCCACAGGCAGTGCGGCCGGCGGTGCCACCGAAGGCGCCAGCAGCGAGCTGGAGCGCTGCGAATCGCCACTGGGCACCGTCTCGCTGATCGAGAACCAGCAGGCCGGCTGGTACACCATCCTGCGCAACGAATACCGCCTGCCGCCCACGGCCAACCTGCTGCGCCTGCTGGTCCAGCAGTCCAACTGCTTCGTCGTGATCGAGCGCGGCGCGGCCGGCATGACGGCCATGGACCGCGAGCGCGCCATCATGCAGTCGGGCGAAATGCGCGGCGGCAGCAACTTCGGCAAGGGCCAGATGGTCGCCTCCGACTACGGCCTGTCCCCGGAAATCGTGTTCAACAACGACAACGCCGGCGGGGCCTCCGCATCGCTGGGCGGCCTGGTGGGTGGGCGCGCGGGCGGCTTGCTGGCCGCGCTGGGCGGCAGCTTGAACACCAAGGAAGCGAGCGCATTGCTCACCCTCATCGACCACCGCTCCGGCGTGCAGGTCGCTGCCTCGGAAGGCAGCGCCTCCAAGACCGATTTCGGCGCCGTGGGCCAGCTGTTCGGCGGCTCGGGCGGCGCGCGCCTGGGCGGCTACAGCAACACGGCCGAAGGCAAGGTGATCGCCGCGGCCTTCATGGACGCCTTCAACCAGATGGTGCGTTCGCTGCGCAGCTACAAGGCCCAGTCGGTCAAGGGCCAGGGCCTGGGCGGCGGCGGTCGCCTGGGGGTGGATGGCGGCGCCGCGCCGTCGCAGACCTCGGCGCCGCGCGCGCAGCCCGTGTCGTCGGCCACCGGTGGCCTGTCGCTGCGCGATGCGCAGGCCAAGCTGAACGCCCTGGGGCATGACACCGGCACGCCCGATGGCGCGATGGGCGCCAAGACGGCGGCCGCCCTGCGTGCCTTCCAGAAGGAGCGCGGCCTGCCCATCACCGGCCGGCTCGACGCCGCTACTGCGGCCCAGTTGAGCCAGTAACGGCTGCCGGCTTCGAGGTGGTCGTCCGCGCCCGCTGGGGGCGGGCGGCCAGCCCCTAAGCGGCGCCGTGCGCGCTGGTCAGGTTCAAGAAGTGGTCCAGCATGTGGAAGTGGTCCTCGAAGAAGGCCTCTTCCATGGCCGCCAGGTCCGCGACCGGTATCCACTGCACCTGCATGGCGTCGTCATCGGCCTGCACCGCAGGGAACGGCACATCGCCCAGGTCGAAGTAGTGGGCGTGCGTGATGGTGCGCCCGCGCTGGCTGCGGTCGGGGTGGTCGAAGACGGCCGTGGCGCGCAGTGCGCGGCGCAGGGTGGCGTCGGGCACGTCGCAGTGCGTCTCTTCGGCCAGCTCGCGCAGGCACGACTGCCACAGCGTCTCGCGCTGCTCGATGAAGCCGCCCGGCATGGCCAGCTGGCCCTTGCCCGGGGCGTGCGCGCGGCGGATGACGAGCACGTGGTCCTGGCAGCGAAGCACCGCGTCCACCGTCACGAACACCGGCGGGTACGGCGCCTGCGCCCACGATTCGCGGTAGCTGCGCAGCACGCGCCATTCTTCCTGCAGCGCCGCGTAGTGCGGCTGCCGGGCGAACACGTCCAAAAATTCGAGCGTGCTGGCCGGCATCTGGTCGGCCAGGGGGCCGAGCGCCGTCAGCACGCCCTGCGGCGCCGCGCCGAAATACGCGTCGCGGATGGCGGTGGCATCGATGGTGCCCTGCCGGTCCATGGGGATCAGCGACCAGCCGGGGAAGGCGTCCAGGTAGCTGCTGGTCGCGTCCTTGAAATGGCCGACCAGGCCGATGCGCGCATCGGGCAGCACGTGCGTGGACACGGCGCGCAGCACCGCCGCCACCCACAGGGCCTCGTTGTAGTGATCGCGCACGGGCAGCACGGTCAGCCGGGCCCGGTCGGCCTCGGGCAGGGCATTGCGCAGCATGGCTTCGCGCTCGGCCCAGGTGAACGGGTTCTTGGGCGATCGGGCCTGCCAGGCCGAGCCCATGACCACGATCACGTTGTTGGCGCTGTCCAGCGCGCGCTGCAAAAGGGCCAGATGGCCGTTGTGGACGGGCTCGAAGCGGCCGATGTAGATGGCGGTGTCGTACATGTGTGTTCCGGTTGGGCGCCCCGCGCCGTGAGCGGCGCCGTCGGGGCTGCTGGGAATGTAGCCGGGCGGGCGGGGGCGGGCGGCGGGCGCTGCGAATGCACCGACCGCTCCGCATGGGTCATCGCGCGGCCGGATTCATGGGCCTGCTATAAAAATTATAGCTATATGCCCTAGTGATGATTGCGCTGGGGGCATTTTTGATGCAAACCTCTCTGTGGCGCAGGCCACCGCCTCACACATACCGCGCCGCAATCGGCATCTGCCGCCCGGTGCCGAAGGCCTTGGCCCGCACACGCACGATGGGCGGGGCCTGGCGCCGCTTGTATTCGCTGCGCGCCACCAGCATGCGCACCCGGTGTGCCAGGGCCCGGCCGTCCGCGCTGGCCTGCAGCTGGCGCGCGAAGGCCTGGGCGTTGGCGTATTCGGCGCGCGACAGGCCCTCGCCTTCGATGAGCAGCTTGAGGATCTCGTCCAGCACGGGGTAGGGCGGCAGGCTGTCGTCGTCCTTCTGGCCGGGCGCGAGCTCGGCCGAGGGCGGCTTGTCGATGATGGCCTGGGGAATGATCTCGCGCCCCGCGTTCTCGTTCACGTGGCGCGACAGCTCGAACACCTCGGTCTTGTACAGGTCGCCCAGCAGGCCCAGGCCGCCGTTGGTGTCGCCGTACAGCGTGCAGTAGCCCACCGAGATTTCCGACTTGTTGCCGGTGGTGAGCAGCAGGTGGCCGAATGCGTTGGAAAACTCCATCAGCGTCGTGCCGCGGATGCGGGCCTGCACGTTCTCCAGCGGCAGGCCGCGCAGCGGCTGCCCGAAGCTCGTCTCGAACTGTGCGGAAAAGCCCGCCACCAGGTCCGCGATGGGATGGGTGTGCAGCACCACGCCCAGGTTGCGGCACAGCTGCACCGAATCGTCCACCGAGCCGCTGGACGAAAACCGCGAGGGCATGGTGATGCCCACCAAGTTCTCCGGCCCCAGCGCTTCGGCCGCCAGCGCCAGCGTGAGCGCGCTGTCGATGCCGCCCGAGCTGCCCACCACCGCCTGGGTGAACCCGCAGCGGCGCGCATAGTCCCGCAGGCCCAGCACGATCTGCTGGCGATAGAACGCCATGGTGGGCAGGCCCTCGCGCGGCACGGGCGGCAGGTCGGTGCCGTCCAGCCGGGCGAAGTGGCCGTTGTCCAGCAGCTGCACGGTGGACACGTCCTCCTCGAAGCGGCGCGATTCGAAGACCACGCCGTCCTCGGGCTCGACCGCGAAGGAGGCGCCGTCATAGACCAGCTGGTCGTGTCCGCCGACCTGGTTCACGTAGACGATGGGCAGGCCGTGCCGCCGCGCCGCATCGCCGAACACCTGGTGGCGCAGTTCGCGCTTGCCGATGTGGCTGGGGCTGGCGTTGATGCTCACCACCAGGTCGGGCGCGGCATCGGCCATGCGCTGGAAGGGGTTGGTCTGGTAGTCGGCGCCGCTGTCGTTCCAGCCGTCCTCGCACACGATGAACCCCACCTGCGAGGTGCCGATGCGCAGCACCTTGGCCACGTCCGGGCCGGGCTCGAAATGGCGGCGCTCGTCGAAGACGTTGTAGGTGGGCAGCAGCTGCTTGGCATACGACAGCCGCACCTCGCCCGCCCGCAGCACCCGCAGCGCATTCAGCAGCCGCTTGCCCGGCCCCGGCGTGCGCACCGGCATGCCGACCACCCAGTGCAGCGCAGGCAGGCCGGCCGATGCCTCACACAGCCGCGCCAGGCCCGCGTCCAGGCGTTCGAGAAAGGCGGGCTCCTCCAGCAGGTCGCCCGGGTAGTAGCCGCACAGCGACAGCTCGGAGAACACCACGAGGTCGGACTGCGCGGCCGCGGCCTCCTGCGCGGCGGCGATCATGCGCTCGACGTTGCCTTCGATGTCGCCCACGGTGAGGTTGAGTTGGGCCAGGGTGATGCGGAGCATGGGGTCTTTCCTTTCTGTCTTTCTTCTTCAAGCGGCGATGGTTCGGTGGCGGGGCGGCGGCGTGCCGCGGCGCCTCATGGCGGTGGCACGTTGAACACCTGCCGCAGGTAGGCCAGGTAGGTTTCGTCGTCGCACAGCGTCTTGCCCGGGCTGTCCGAGAGCTTGGCCACCGGCTGGCCGTTGGCGTGGGTGATCTTCATCACGATGTTGAGCGGCGCCACGCCCATGTCGTTGGTGAGCTGCGTGCCGATGCCGAAGCCCAGTTGTACCCGGTCGCTGAAATGGCGGTGCAGCGACAGCGCCTTGTCCACGTTCAGCCCGTCCGAGAACACGAGCCGCTTGGTGTGCGCGTCGATGCGCAGGCGGGCGTAGTGCGCCAGCGCCTTCTCGCCCCAGGCCACCGGGTCGCCCGAATCGTGGCGCAGGCCGTCGAACAGCTTGGCGAAGTACAGGTCGAAGTCGGCCAGGAAGGCGTCCATGCCCACCGTATCGGTCAGCGCGATCCCGAGGTCGCCCCGGTACTCTTGCACCCAGTCCTCCAGCGCCGCTTTTTGAAAGTCGCGCAGCCGTACGCCCAGGGCCTGGTAGGTCTGCAAATACTCGTGCGCCATGGTGCCGATGGGCACCAGGTTCAGGTCGCGCGCCAGCATCACGTTGGAGGTGCCCTTGAACCACTGCGGCGCCTGCTGTGCGAAGGCTTGCACCACCTCGCGCTGCCAAGCGCCGCTGTAGCGCCGGCGCAGCCCGAAGTCGAACATCTCGAACGGGTGCGTGCGCTCGGGCTCGCCCGAGAGCGCCTGCACGTGCGCGATCTTGTCCGCCAGCCGGCGGCGTCCTTCGGCCAGCGCCGCGGCCGGGTCGAAGCGGCGGAAATACAGCTCGTTCACGATCGCCAGCACGAAGATCTCGAACCCCATCACATGCACCTGCGGGCCGCGCGCCACGATGTGCAGGTCGCCGCCCTCGGCCCGTGCCTCGATGAACGCGCGCTGGAACTGGAACAGGCGCAGAAAGTCCACGAAGTCGCTTTTGATGAAGCGCAGGCCGGCCAGGTAGTCCAGCTCACCGGGGGAAAACCGCAGCGTGCACAGCGCGTCCAGCGCCGCGTTCACTTCGCCGAGCAGCTCGGCCAGCGGATAGGCCGGCCGGTTGCGGCAGACGAAGCGGTACTCGGCCTGCGTCTGCGGGTGGCTGTGCAGCAGCGCCTGCCACATCGTGAATTTGTAGAGGTCGGTATCGAGCAGGCTGGTGATGACGGGTTGCATGGCGTTTGCTATGTTTTTAGGAAGGGATGCCGGGAGCGAACCTGCGCTAGAGGCGGATTTCATCGCTGCGGGCCAGTTGCGCCCCCTGGCCCCGCAGCGCGTCCAGAAAGTCCTGCTGCTGCGCACCGAAGCCGGCCACGGGCGCCATGCAGTCGGTCAGCAGCACGAGGCGGTCCGCCCGCCAGCCCGGCTGCAGCCGGGGCAGGTGCTGCACGATGTGCTCGGTGGTGGCGCGCACGCAGTGGCTGCCGGCCTCGCCCGCAATGACGAGGCGGTCCGCTGTCCCCAGGGCGTGGAGCAGCCGGGTGTTGAGCAAGGTGGCGGGGTCGTCGGCATCGGGCACCTCGGCCTCGATGGCGCTGTAGTGCTCGGTCCAGGGGTTGGTGCCCTTGAACACGGGGTGCACCGCGCGCTGGCGCTGTGCCTGCCACGCGCCGCAGGCGGCCAGCACGTCGGCATGCACGCCGTGGCCCCAGCTGCCGATCTCGCAGTGCACGGGCCACACCATCAGCGTGTAGCGCCCTTGTGCCTCCAGCGCGTCCAGGTAGGCCAGCACGCGGGGCAGGGCCGCGGCATCGCGCGGGGCGAACGCGCCGGCGCGCACCTGCGCCGCGGTGATGGTCGTGAACGGGGCGACCTCGCCGCCATCGCCCTGGCGCCAGAACGGGGGGTGCGCAACGTCGTAGCGCTGGTGCGAGTCGAGCGTGACGGTGATCGCCTCCAGCGCCGGGCCCTGGCGCCGGATGAAGGCGGCCAGGCGCTGCATGTCGGCATGGGCGCCGGGCACGGGCAAGGCGGGGGTGATGGACTGGCCGGTGAGGGGGTGCGCCGGCTGCCAATCGGTGGGCAGGTCGCAGAAATCGTTCTGGGGGTCGATCACCAGCAGCTGGGTCGTCAAGGGGCGGTTCATGGATCGGGTCATGGTGCAAGGTCCTCGGGGCAATGGGTGCAGTCTATTCCTGTTAGTTTGACTTTGCAACTAAGTGGGCCAAAAGGCATTGTCAGGAAATGAAAAACCGGTCGAAGGGACTGGATGGGTGGCATTGGCACTCCAGGAGTGGTAGGCTCGTTCGTCCAATCCTGCACATAACCATCCCCTCGATGTCCTCCGCCGCTTCGCCCACCGTCATCTGCACCGTGGATACCGTGCTGCTCACGCTGCAGGGCGGCGCCCTCCACGCGCTGCTCGTGCGCCGCGACAAGGCCCCCTATGCCGGCGCGTGGGCTTTGCCGGGGGGCTACATCCACGCGCAGGACGATGCCGATGCCCAGGCCAGTGCCGCGCGTGTGCTGCGCGAGAAGGCCGGCCTGCAAAGCCCTTACCTGGAGCAGCTCGCCACGTTCTCGGGGTTGGCGCGCGATCCGCGGGGCTGGTCGCTGGCGGTGGCCTATTGCGCGCTGGTGCCTGGCGAGGCGCTCCAGGGCATCCCGCCCCGGCAGGGAGTGAAGCTGGTGCCGGTCGACGACTTGCCGCCCCTGCCGTTCGACCACCGCGCCATGGTGGATGCGGCGCTGGCGCGCGTACGCAGCAAGAGCCTGTATTCCTCGATGCCCGTGCATTTGTGCGGCGACGCGTTCACCCTGCCGCAACTGCAGGCGGTGTACGAGGCGGTGCTGGGCGAGCCGCTCAACAAGGTGAGCTTTCGCCGCAAGATGGACGAGCTGGACATGCTCGAACCCGTGCCCGGCCTGGTGCAGGGCGGTGCCCACCGGCCCGCGCAGATGTACCGCCTGCGCCCCGCGTTCCGCAAGGCCCTGGCACTGTCGTCCCGCGCGCTCTGAACAGAAAAAAGCCCCTTGCGGGGCCTGGGACGAACGGAGCAAGACGCATCTCAGGCGGCGACCGCCTTGGCTTCGTCGTAGGTTTGCAGGTACTGCTTCGCCAGTTCGGTCTTCTGCTTTTCGGTGAGCAGCTTGCCGGCCATCTGGAAGAACCGATGTTCCTCTTCCTCCAGATGGTGCCGCACCTTCTCGCCCAGTTTTTTGGCCACCGCCAGCCAGGCGGAGCTGCCGGGGTCTGCGGCCTCCAGGTCTTCGACCAGTTCGTCCAGGGCATGGTGCTCCGCGATGGCGTGGCGCGACAGGTCGATGCCGGCATCGTGCTCCATGAGCGGCCGGTAGAAGTGGCGGTCTTCGGCCAACTCATGCGCCGCCAGTTCTCGCTTGAGCTCGATGAACCGCTCGTGCCGCTCCGGGGTGTCGCCGCTGGTGGCCTCCACCTGGCGGACCATGTCGCGCTGCCGCTCGTGGCTTTCGCGCAGGGCTTCGAAGATGTTCATGCGCGCGGCCCCTTCACTTGAGCGCCTTGCGTGCCGCGCCGATGCCCAGCACGGCCAGCACGACGAAGACCACGGCGATCACCAGGAAGATGAAGAACAGGATCTTCGCGATGCCGGCAGCGCCCGCAGCGACCCCGGTGAACCCCAGCGCGCCAGCGATGAGAGAGATGATGGCGAAGACGATGGCGTATTTCAGCATGGTGAGGACTCCGGTGGGATGAGGTATGGAGCGATCATTTCAGCGCTGCCGCGTCACGGGCGTCAGCAGAGCGGGGCTGCGGCTGTAGGAAAGGTGCGCGGGCAAAGCGGCAGCCGGCGCGGGGAGGGCAAGGGCTTCTTCCGCCCGTCGCACCCGTTCAGCCACTGCGCAGGTCAAGCCATGACCGCAATTGGCCGTAGTGGCGATGGATGACCCGCGGCACGTGGCGGCCGTTCGCGGCTCAGGCGCTTGTGCTTTTGCTCGTGCCGGGGGCCGACTGGCTGGCTTTTTTATTGGCGTTCCGGGCTTCGACCAGCAGATGCAATACCTTGGGGTGGCCCTTCGATTTCGCCAATCGTTCGGCTCGCGCCAGGCTGCCGTGCGCGCCCGCGTCCAACAGCAGTTTCACCACGTCCGCATGTCCGTTAGCCGCTGCCTGGGTCAGAGCCGTCTCGGAGGATTCGCCGGACCAGCGTTCCAGGTTGCCCGCAAGACCGTGGCGCAGCAGCAGCGCGATCACTTCGGCGTGGCCGTTCGACGCCGCCAGCATGGTGGCGTTTTCCCCATAGAACTTGGTGGCGTGCACGTCGCCGGCGGCTTCTTTCTTCAGCAAGGTCTCCATGACCTCGGCATGCCCATTGCGGGCCGCGAGCATGAAGGGCGTCAGACCGTCCAGATCGGTCGATGTCGAATTCACTTTCGCATCCAAAAGCCGTTCCACAGCGGGTGCGTGACCATTCTTCGCGGCCGCGAAAATGGCGGAATACCGAAGCTCGGTTCTGCGATCGGCCTGCGCGCCCGCTTTCAGCAGCAGGGACATGATCGCGACGTTGCCGCTTTCCGCCGCTCGCATCAGCGGCGTGGTTCCGTCCCGAGTGTCGCGATCAACGTTCGCCTTGGCATCGATCAGCAGCCTTGCCGCACGGGCATTCTGTTGCCCCACGGCCCGCATGAGTGCGCATTCCCCACGCCAGTCGCGCTGGTTCAAATGGCTGCGGCTCACCAGCATGGTGGCCATTTCGTAGTGGCCGTTGTCGAGGGCCTCCATCAGCGGCGTCACGCCGCCGTGCAACATCCCGGTATAGGCATTGGGCTTGGCGCCTGCCTTCAGCAGCAGCCGTGCAACCCCCATGCGGCCCTGGCGAGCCGCCTCGTGCAGTGCCGTCCTGCCGTCGCTGCTCGTCACGCCCACCTGGGCGCCGGCGCGGTGCAGCATTTGCACGAGGACCTCGTTGCCAGCGGCGGCGGCCACCATGAGCGGCGTTCTGCCGGTACTGGATTTCTGGTCCAGCATGCCGCGGTTCTTGGGGTCCTTGAGGGACGCCTGCACCAGGATGCCCACGGAGGCCACGTCGCCCGCCTGGGCTGCAAGGTACAGGGCTGTTTCTCCATTCTTGTTGCGGGTATCGATCGAAGCACTCGCGCCCAGCAGCTTGTGGACCATGGCGGTTTGGCCATAGCGCGCTGCGTGCATCAGGGGCGTGTCCCCCCGGGCATTGACCGCTTGCAGTGCCGCAGCGGACGCGAGCAGGGTCACGACCGAATCGGCTCCCGCAGCGACGGCGTGGTGGAGCAGGGTGTTTTGATTCTGGTCTTTCCATGACGATGGCATGGGCAACACGACCAGCAAGCTGGCCAGCGCCAGGTCGCCGGCCATGAGGCTTTGCGCCACCGCTTGGGGTCGTTCTTGCTCCGGGAGCTTGTCCACCTCCTCCGCTGCCTGGTTCAGCAGGAAAAATTCCGCTTCCGCGGAGGCCTCCCGGTAGCGCTTCAATGCCGGATGCATCAGGGCGGCCTGCCATTGGGTGCTCGTCGCCGAGGTGCCGTTGCGGACCATGTTCCAGACTTTGGCGGGATCGAGGCTGCGCAGCTCCTCGGGGTCCTGGGTCGCAGTGAGGGCGCTCATGAGCAGCGCGGACGGCCACTCCACGGCAGGAGAAAGGTCGGACAGCCGCATGCCGCGGTAGCCGACCCCGCCGGCCTTGTCCATCTCCTTCACGTAGAAATCTCCGTCGGCAATGCGCTTGATCCGGCGGTTGCCCTCGTCCGTCAATACGGTATCGACGACCTCGAACTTCTCTTTGTCGAGCAGCCCCTGTTCCTTCAGGTTCTTTGCGATGACGCGCATCAGCAGTGCGGGATGCTCGAGAACGGAATAGGGCGCGTCTTCATCGCCGGTGGGCTCGTGTTCCGAGATGACGACCCAGGCGGGAATCTTGCCGAACCGCCCTTGCAATCCGGCCTCCATGGATTCGCTGTACGCCTTGTGCAACTGGCCCGCCGTTTCCTCCGTCAGCGGGCGGCCCAGGTGGGGCCTGAAACGCTCCTTCACCTCGCTCAGGCATTCCTCGGCGAGTTGCCGAACCAGCTCGACCGGGTTCACGCGGGCTTGCACAAACGCCGCGGCCTCCTGCACGTGGGCGCTGACGGTGCGCACATCGACGAAGCTGTCGCTGCGCTCCGTGACACCGAACTGATCCGCCAGGAAATTGCGGTAACCGTTGACGAAATGGATTTCGCTGACCTCGTAGTGTTCGAGTCCTTTGTGCTTGGACTGGCTGAAGTCGCGCAGCGCCTGGTCCAGCATGTCCTCCCACACCCTTTTGGCGTGGGTGTGCAGGCCTTGGGTCAAGTTCAGGTCCTGGGCGGCCATGATCAGGTTGGTCGTGGTGCCGTCGGAGCAGACCAGCAGTCCTGACGCCAGGTTCTCGATGATTTCCATGCGTCTGGAAAGCGGGATCGTGTGGTCCGCCACGGCCGTGCACAGGGTGTCCAACGAGGCCTTGCCTTCGCCGTAGAGGCGCGATATCTGGGTGGAATAGTGGCCTGCCATGCCACCCTCCACCCGGCTTTTGAAGATGTCCAGCGCCTTGATGGACTGCTGGGATCTGGAGGAGGGATGTTCTTCGAGAAAGGTTTTCAGTTTGCCGATGCCTGCCCGGTACTGCGTCATGAGCTGCTTGCCCCGGCCCGATTTTTCGAAAGCCGGTATCGAAGTCCCGTCAAGGCTCGGTTCGTAGCGCACGGCTTCTTGCGGCGCGTAAGGCTCCGCAGCCGCGGTCGCGCGGGGCGGTTTGTGGAATTGCGGTGTGATCTGCATGGTCAGACTCCGGGATGCCGGGACCATACGGGGCTGCGCGCGAGGTCGGTGCGCGCATCCGAAGCAGTTGCCGTGTTGCCGCTGTTGCGCTACCCGCAGGCTCACATCGCTTCGCACATGGGCCTGCGCACGACCGGACCGCGCTGTCCGCGCGGCGGGCTTCCCGCCCGTTCACGCGGATCGCGGGGCGGGCTTATCGCCCCGCAGCCGCCCGCAGTGCCGCGGCCTTGTCGGTCTTTTCCCAGGTGAACTCGGGCTCTTCGCGGCCGAAGTGGCCGTAGGCGGCGGTCTTTTCGTAGATGGGGCGCAGCAGGTCGAGCATCTGGATGATGCCCTTGGGGCGCAGGTCGAAGTGCTCCTGCACCAGCTTGGCGATCTGGTCGTCCGGGATCACGCCCGTGCCTTCGGTGTACACCGTCACGTTCATGGGGCGGGCCACGCCGATGGCATAGGCCACCTGGATCTGGCACTGGCGCGCCAGGCCCGCGGCGACGATGTTCTTGGCCACGTAGCGCGCGGCGTAGGCGGCCGAGCGGTCCACCTTCGTCGGGTCCTTGCCGCTGAACGCGCCGCCGCCGTGGGGGCAGGCACCGCCGTAGGTGTCCACGATGATCTTGCGGCCGGTCAGGCCGCAATCGCCTTGCGGGCCGCCGATGACGAATCGGCCGGTGGGGTTGATCAGGTACTTGGTGTCCTGGAGCCACTCGCTGGGCAGCACGGGCTTGATGATCTCCTCGATGATGGCCTCGGTGAAGCTGGCCTTCATCTTGGTGGAGGTCTCGCTCTGGTCGGGGTGGTGCTGGGTGGAGAGCACCACGGTGTCGATGCTGTGGGGCTTGCCGTCCACGTAGCGCATCGTGACCTGGCTCTTGGCGTCGGGCCGCAGGAAGGGCAGGCGCCCGTCCTTGCGCAGCTGGGCCTGGCGCTCGACCAGGCGGTGGGCGTAGTAGATGGGCGCGGGCATCAGCTCGGGCGTCTCGTCGCAGGCGTAGCCGAACATCAGGCCCTGGTCGCCGGCGCCGGTGTTCAGGTGGTCGTCGCTCGCCTGGTCCACGCCCTGGGCGATGTCGTTGCTCTGCTTGTCGTAGGCCACCAGCACCGCGCAGCCCTTGTAATCGATGCCGTAGTCGGTGTTGTCGTAGCCGATGCGCTTGATGGTGTCGCGCGCGATCTGGATGTAGTCCACGTGCGCGTTGGTGGTGATCTCGCCCGCCAGCACCACCAGCCCGGTGTTGGTGAGGGTCTCGGCCGCCACGCGGCTGCGGGGGTCCTGCTTGAAGATCGCGTCCAGAATCGCGTCGGAAATCTGGTCGGCGACCTTGTCGGGGTGGCCTTCCGAGACGGATTCGGAGGTGAAAAGGAAATCGTTCGCCATTTGAATAAACTCCTGTGTTCCGGCATTTTGGGCGTTGCCCTCAGCCTTGGGAGCTTTGGCGAACGCTTTAGCAGATTTGTTTTACGTCGCCCTGCAAGTTGCTCATTTAACTCAGCGACCGCGCCATTTTAATGCCAACCCTTTTCCGTTTCCTTTCCCGGCTTCCGCTCTGGCTCGCCCATGCCCTCGGCGCGGCCGCGGGCTGGCTGGTTTTCTGCCTCTCGCCCACCTACCGGCGGCGCTTTCGCGAGAACGCGGCGCGGGCCGGCTATTCGTTCGGACAGGTGCGTGCGGCCGTGGGCCACGCCGGCCGCATGGCGGCCGAACTGCCCCGCCTGTGGCTGCGCGAGCAGACGCCGTGCCGCATCGAGAACGCCGCCGTGGTGGAGCGGGCCTGGGAAGCGGGCAAGGGCATCGTCTTTCTCACGCCGCACCTGGGCTGCTTCGAGCTGTCGGTGCAGGCCGCGGCCCAGCGCTGGGCCCCCAAGCGCGGACCCATCACCATCCTGTATCGCCCTGCGCGCCAGCCCTGGCTGGCCGGCGTGATGGCCACCGCGCGCAACCGACCCG
>NZ_BAAJYS010000050.1:0-19739 GCF_057543315.1 Acidovorax sp. KPB24-07 | reverse complement strand
GGCCCGGGGGCGGGAGCGCGGACAAGCCGGTGGGGACGGTGTGGTTCGGCTGGTCGGTGGCGGGGCAGACCCACAGCGAAATGGTGCGCTTCGCGGGCGACCGGGCGGCCGTGCGTGCGGCCACCGTGCGGCATGCGCTGGCGCGGCTGGCCGATCTTCTGCACTGAACACCCACGCCTCGCGGCCGTCGGCCTCATGCGCGTGGAGCGGCGGTCTCCCTCGGTCCGGCGGACTCGATGCGGGCGGCATCCCAGCGCTTCAGTTCAACGGACTTCGCGAGCATGCCCAAGGTGATGGGCACCTTCCTCTGTCGATCCCGATAGCGGCGCAAAGGCATCCAAAACAACTGCAATGGATTGAACCCTTCGTTGTGGAAATACCGTCCCGCTCCACTGCATCATTCTGAGGACTTCCAGGGAAATCCAAGGAGCGTTGTAAGTCGTTGTTCCGGAACGATTTTTTTCGCCCTCGATGTTCCAGTGAAGTCCGCAGCGATCCGCCGACAGCCAGGACTTTTAAGTCCACAAACAAGTCCTTTTTGAGGGTTGTGCGGCTGCCGGATTGTTGATGGAGGGGCGCGGCTGAGATGAACAGCATCTGCTTCCTGACTCGTTCAGGAGCAAGCGCATGGCACTCTCAGACTTGGTGGTCAGGCAAGCCAAGGCCACCGGAAAGGCGTACACCCTTCCCGACATCGACGGTCTCTCCCTGGCCGTCTCCCCCGCAGGCAACAAAAGCTGGCACTTCCGCTACTACTGGCTTGGAAAGCAGCAGCGGATGTCGCTGGGCAACTACCCAGAAGTGTCGCTGCGCGACGCGCGTTCCCTGCGCGATGAAGCGCGCGCCCTGGTCGCCAAGGACATCAATCCGCACCGGCACCGCAAGCAAAAGCGCGCCGCGGCCAAACTGGCTGGCGAACACACCTTCGACGCGATCTACAAGAAGTGGCTGTCCCACCGCGAACTCAGTCTCAAGAAGGGGCGGCAGACCACGCTCTCGATCCTGCCGCGCGTGTTCGCCAAGGACGTGCTGCCGGTGCTGGGCAAGCGCTCGATCTACGACATCAAGCGGCCTGACCTGCTGGAGGTCATCGCCAAGATCGAGAAGCGCAAGGCGCTGTCCGTTGCCGAGAAAGTCCGTACCTGGTTCAACCAACTCTTCCGCTACGCGCTCGTGATCGTGCCGGACCTGGAGCAGAACCCGGCGTCCGACCTCGACGTGGTGGCGCTGCCGCTGCCTCCGGTGAACCACAACCCGTTCCTGCGCATGGCCGACCTGCCGAAGCTGTTGCAGCGGCTGCGCAAGTACAGGGGGCGGTTGCAGACCCAGCTTGGCTTGCGCTTGCTGCTCTTGACCGGCGTGCGCACCGGCGAACTGCGTCTTGCGACGCCCGATCAATTCGACCTTGATCGCGGTCTCTGGATCATCCCACCCGAGGTGGTGAAGCAACTCCAGGTCGACATGCGCAGGAAGCGTCAGCTTCCCAAGGACATTCCGCCCTACATCGTGCCGCTGTCGGTGCAGGCAATGGAAATCGTCCGCCACATGCTGGAGCAGTTCAAGCCGGCCCAGCATTTCCTGTTCCGGCACGACAGCGAGATGAAGAAGCGCATGAGCGAGAACACCCTCAACAGCGCGCTCAAGCGCCTGGGCTATCGCGACATGCTGACCGGGCACGGCATCCGCGGCACCATGTCCACCGCGCTCAACGAGATCGGCTACCCGAAGGTATGGGTGGACGCGCAACTCTCGCACGTCGATCCCAACAAGGTCAGCGCGACCTACAACCACGCCGAGTACGTGGAGCAGCGGCGGCGCATGATGCAGGACTGGGCCGATCGTCTCGACCTGTTCGAGCAGAACCTGGTCGAAGCTGCAAGCGTGCCGCTCACGATTCACTTGGAGGGCGTTCCCGTCGTCTCTGCGGACGAGGCCGCCGCCAACGAGTCTCGCAAGCCTGCGGCCGTGCCCGCGCCGATCCTGATCGTGACGAAGCCGGGAGACGCGATGCCACTGGTGTCGGCCGAGACGCATCGGCTGCCGGCAGTGCCGTTGCCGCGCTCCGTCATGGAGGAACCGCTGTCCGACATCCAGCGCGAGCGGATGGCACTGGTCGACGTCTTCGAGGCCGCGCACAACCTGCCGGTCGCGGAGTACGCAAAGATGGCCGGCAAGTCGCGGCGGTGGATCAGCTACGAAATCAAAGCCGGCAACCTGTTGGCGTTGAACCTGGGCAACCGCGGTCAGCGCGTCCCCGACTGGCATCTTGATCCGGTCAGGCACGCGTTGATTCAGGCGGTGCTCAAGCTGAGCCGCGGCGCCGACCCCTGGCAGATCTACCGCGCGCTCCTGCAGCCGCGCGCAACGCTGCGTGGCCGCTCCGCCCTGGAAAGCGTCACCACCACCAACCTCGACAAGCTGATCATGGCCGTAAGCACGACCGTGAAGGAAAGCGAGTGGTCGCCGCAGCACGTGGCGTAGCGGCACGCGGTCCCTGCGCCTGCGTCAGGATACGGAGCGAGCGCGACGCGCGAATCGTTCCTGGGGCTCGGTCAGGGCCGCACAGGGGTGCAGCAAGTAGGCCATGATCACCATCGGAGCGCCGGCCAGTGGTCGTACCGCGATGCCTCGCGACTGGTAGCCGGCCAACCGCGTGGCGGGCGCGATGGTGATGCCGTAGCCTGCGGCAACGAGCGTCATCGCCATGTCGAAGGTGCCAACCGTCTGCTCAAGGGCCTGTGGTCCATCCTCGAATAGCCGATGGACCTCGGCATGCCACAATTCTTCAGCGGACGACTGTGCGCTGATGATTGGCTGCTTCAGCAGTTCGTGGCATGGCACTTCGCGGTAGACCAAGAGATGGGAGCGCTTGGCGACGGCAACTGCGAGCATGTCATGCCACAACGGTTCGCACACCCAACCCGGCCACTGCATGGCCGCCGGCGACAGCGCGAAGTCGAAGCTATCCCGCATCGATTCACCCGCTGGCGCAGTGGCACCGGATTCGACCAGCGCGGTAGCAGTTTCAGGCTCTTCGGCACGCTGCAACGCCAGCACGTCGGCAAGCTGTGAAGGCACCCACTCGCCGAGCACGGCGACCCGGATTGCGGCGGCGGCATCGTTTGATGGCACGTCCAGCTCCTTCCCAGGGCAGAAAACTCATGGCGAAAGCATCAAACGTGCAATCGCATCTGTGAGTTAAGTTTAACGTGGTTTATAGCGAGTCCATCGTCGACGCTTTTGCTAATGCAAAAACGTCCGATCCAAAGAGGCCGACCCACCGGAGCCACCACCTACGAAGCCGAACCCGCCATCGCGTTTGGAGCTGCCGTTCGCGAAGTGAGAACCGACCAGGGCATCGCCCAGGAAACGCTGGCTCACATTGCCGGCATCGAACGGTCCCATATGGGCAAGATCGAGCGTGGCGAGCACACGCCTGCGCTCCCCATGATCCTCAGAATTGCCCGTGCGCTGAAATGCAGTTCCGCCCACCTGATGGCCCTGACCGAAGCCAAGCTGGCCGAACCGGCTCCCTCCAAGTCAGAGGACTGAAGCCGGCCGGGGCTTGGGCCGCCAACCTATCCCTGCTCGTCGTTATCGTTGTCGTTTTGAATTGTGGGATTTTCGCGCTGTGGGGCCTCGTTGGCGAGACGCAGGTAGGGGTTATCGGGTGGCACTTCCCCGAATAGCGCCTCGGGTTTCGCCAGCAGGTAGCCGTGCAGCCGCCGCGATTTGCGCGGGCCGGCTACGTCGCAGGTCCAGATGTTCAGGCCGCTCGCCTGCTTGCGGTGCGCCGCCAGTTTCTCGAAGCGCTTCTGCACCCACTGCCACGCTTCCAGCTTCTCCTGTCGGGCGATGCTCGCCACCTGTGGATGCTCCTGGGCGTACCGCTGGAACACGCCAGGGCTGACCAGGTAGGCCGTGCCGGCGACGGTATGCACCAGGGCCTTGGCGTCGTTGATGATGAGCTTGTGCGAGCGCACGCCCTGGGTCAGCCAGGCCATGAAGTCTTCGCTGGAGGGCTCGGCCCGTGGCCGACGTGCCGAGGCTGGCGGTACCGGCGGCGGTGTCGCCACCGCGCTGGCCGGGGAATCACCTTCGGCGCCGGCCTGCGCATCGGCGAAGGGCTCGGGCGGCATCGGGAGCGGTGCCGGCGCGGCAGGCGCCATGTCCAGCAGATCGAGCAGCGCACCGACGCCGTTGTCCGCCGCCGCTGCCGTCATCAAGGGCGTGACCGGCGGCGCGGTGCTCGGTGCAGGCTCTGGCTCCCCGCGTGCCGCTGCGCCGGGCGCTGCGGGAACCTGCTGCGCCGCGTCTCCTTGCTCCTGCTCGACCTGCACTTGGCCGGCGAACGGCGCGGGTCGCTCTGCCGCCTCCCAGATCAGCGCGGGCGACAGCTTCAGGAAGGTGAAGCTGTGCGACCAGCCGGCATCGCTCGCTACCGTGGCCTTCCAGATCGCCTTGCCGTCCGCCGTGGGCAAGGCGATGCCGTGGTCCTGCAGCACGTTGAACACCGCCGTGTTGCTGGCCGGGATGCCGTCGATGCCCTGCTGCAGCAGATGCGCGCGCAGTTTGTCCGAGACGGTCTTGCTCACCAGCCAGAGTGCATCCTGAGTCAGCCAGCCGTCCGAAGCCTGGGGCTGGTTCAGCTTGAATTCCTCGCGCAGCAGGAAGCGCAGGCCATCGAGCAGCTTGCGTTGGAGTGCGTGTTTCGGCGCGGCCAGCGCCTTGCTGGGATCGCCACCGAGTTCCTGGGCGACCGAGGCCTGGTCGGCCTGCACAACCAGCTCGCCGAGCGTGCCGGCGTGCTCGTACTGGCCAGCCAGTACGTACAGGAGCGCAGCCCACAGATCGGGGTAGCCGGCGAGCCAGTCGAAGATGCCCGGATCGAGCAGCCGGGCGTAGAGCAGCCCGGTGGCGGCACTGTGCAGCCGGTACTCGCGGTCCTTGCGATAGCGGAAGCGGTATGGCTGCCGCAGCGGCCCGTGCCAGGGGTGCCAGACCGTGCCGTCCGCGTATTCGACGTGCAGGTCTACAGCGACCTTGCCGACGTCGTGCAGCAGCGCGGCATAGGCGGTTCCGGCCGTCCAGGCCTCGGCCTGGGCGGCTTGCGCCTCCGGTGTGGTGCCGGCGGGCAGCAGGTGCGATTGCCGCAGCTTCAGGGCGTAGGCGACGATCTCCAGGCCGTGGTCCAGCATGCCGCCCGGGTAGGCATGGTGATGCGACTCGGAGGCCGGGAACTGCTGGACCAACTCGGCGTAGCGCTCCAGCGGCGCCAGGTACAGCGTGGCGAACTGCCGGCGCGATAGCGAGGTGCGTTGCCAGATGTGCTCCAGCAGCCGCTGCCGGCGCGGTGTCGCCAGCAGCGATGCGGCCGGTTCCGGCCGCATCAGCCCTTTGCCGGGAGCGGTGGGAGGTGTGGTTGTCGGCCCGGCGCCGGAGGTTGGCGATGGCCGTTTTCGTTGGAACAGCGAGAGCATGGCGGACCCCGGACGGTGGCCGGTCGGGGGAGCCTTTTGGCCTTTTCGGGTAGGGCCATTCCCCTTGGCCCCATTCCCTTGCCCCTTCCCCAGCCCTTTGGCCTTTACGAAGCCTTTGGGTATAGGGGCAGCAACGGTGCCGTGCCACGATCAATGCGACACGGCGCTATCCCGACAAGGTGCGAGCACGTGCGCGCCCACTGCAAGCTGGCCCAGTTGGCCATGACGGCTGAAATGGCTTCAGTGATCTCTCAGTAGTAGCCGTCGTTCTGTTCCATCTCGCCCAGCCAGGAATAGATGCCGCCCAGCAGCATGAACACGCTGTCCATGACCTCCGAAAGGTGCCTGACGTTGACGTGCCGCAGCTCCGGGAGGGACACCTCGCCCTTCTTCGTCGTGGGATACCGGAACGCGAAGGAGCCGGGATCGACGGTATCGAGTTGGCGGATGAAATCCTCAAGGGCCGGCAGCTCCTTGTCGTCCTTGCGAGGATCAAGCTGTTGGAGATGCCGGCGCAGTTCGTTCCACAGCGGCATCAAGCCGTGCTGGTGATCAGCCACTGCTTCCTTGCCCGCCAAGCGACGGGCCAGCGGCAGGATCAATTTCAGTTGGAGTTCCAGTCCTTGGCGATACAGGAACACCAGCGGGTAGACCACGCTGTCGAGGGACGCCTTGCGCTCGGCCAACGCCCCAACCAGGGCGTCCGCTGCATCCTTGTAGCCCGCGGCGTAGATGTCCCAAGGGAAGTGGGTCCAACCCAGCATTGCGTTGCTGTGCCAGTCGTCGCCCTGGATAAAAAGCTGCTGTCCGGCGAAGTCGGATGGTGACTTCATGTTGGCGAGAAGGTCGATGTCCGCTGCTGCGTTGTCTTTGTCGTCCTGCACAGTGCTCTCCTGGGGATTTGGCGGCGTCTAAGGCAGGCCAGGTCTCTCAGTGCGTTAAAACGCCATAGCGTTTGAACAGCGATTCGAAGAAAGCCTTCACATCCGCCTTGGCTGTGGGTGCCTGCAGCTCTGCTGCCCCAAAACGAAAGACTTCATAGCCGGCGAGTTTGAGTTCGCGGTCGGCCTGCACCATCTGCGCGTAGCGCTGCACATCGGCGCTGCCTGCGGAGTCCGCATAGTGGTGTTTACCGTCGACCTCGATGACGACCCGCACACCCTGCGGAAGCAGTAGAAGGAAGTCCATCCGAAAGCGCAGCAGCGCGTCCGGCCCTCGCTCTTTGACCGTGCGCGGGTCCCAGTGCAGCCATACTTCCGGTAGCAGCGCTGGCAGGTTCGGCACGGCACTGCGGAACCCCTCGAAGAAGGCATCGAATAGCACGGATTGCGGCGGGGAGTTGCGCGGCAAGCTGGCTTTCAGGCGCGTGTACAGCGAACGTTTGGCCTGCGTGGCATCGGCGATCTGCTCTGTATCGCTCCACCACTGTTGCAGGTCGTTCCAGCGCAGCCCGTCGTTTCCGATGGGCCGGTCATAGACAAGCACTTTGTCCGCGTTGGTGACGATCTCTATGTCGTTGTCCAGCGCATCACGGAAACGCAGATCGGGCTTGTCGGGCGAGGCGAAGATGAGATTCTTCGGCCGGCCTCTGGCCGCTGCGTGCAGCGAGACCATAGAGAAGACCGGGTAGCCGCCCTCCGAACCCGTCTCGCGCAGTTCGATGCCGCAACTGCGCAGCGACTCGTTGACGCAACCGACGAAGTGGTGTTGCGCCGTCTCGTCGGGTCGAACGTCCGCCGAAGCCAAGCCTTCCAGAAACAGTGCAAAGCGTCGGTCAGACGCGTCATAGGCTCCCAGTTGGTCAAACAGCGTTTCTGCCGGCCAATCCTCGGGGTTGCGATGGACGTGCTGCTGAATTTCAGCACGCAATCCCGTGGGCTTTCCGCCCAGTAGGTGCATCCAGTCATCGGAATCCAAGATCCACAACCGCTCAAGCAGCTCGTCGAACCTGCGAGCATCCCCATACAACTCTTCGCCATTGAGCCGCCGCGCTACCTCGCGCCGATACCGCTTCGGGATCGGCGGGCACACACTGTCGCTCCAAAGGATGTCCTGGATCTGGTTGCGCGTGGTGGCGTTGGGCGGGTGGCGCACCAGCAGCTTGCGCGCAACCGCAGGCAGGTCGGCGTCCCCTGCTGCTTCGAAGCTGGAAACCATGCGCTCGCGTTTGGAACCATCGGCGGTTGGGGCAGGTAGTCCCAACTCTTCGCAAAGCGTCGGCAGCATGGAATGCGTGCCTGCATCTTTCAGCCCCGTGATGAGCGGCTCCAGCAGCGAGCGAAGTTGCGCGTAGTCCATGAGGTGCGACTCAGTTCCGCAGCGCCATGGCGCGCAACAACCGTTGGTGCTCTTCATCAAACGGTCTGACTTCAGCCGCCGTGGAAACATCGCCGAAGACTGACGCGCTGCCCGCCGCCCTCACACAGTCGTCGATGACCAGCGCATTCGCCATCAAGTCTGACCCAGCCCCGCATCAAGGGCATCGGCCTGCGCTGCGAAGTCGGCCGGACGCCGTTTGCGAAACGCTTCCAGATTGGCGAGCTTCCAGCGCAAGGCGGGCAGTTCGGCCGCGTGCGGGCACTGCACCAGCGACCAGTCGGGCTCGGCGCGTACCAGCCCGCTCAGGAACTGTTTGTGCCCCACTGTCAGGCGACGAGGCAGTTCCTGCCGCATCTGTGCACGAGCGGCAAGCAGCGTGTCCAGCGAGCACTCCACTTCGGTCATGCCGACGAAAGCGCGCTCGTACTCAGCCGCGATGTCCTTGTCATTGCCGAACAGCACTTCATGCGGCGGCCGGTTATGGCCGGCGAGGTAGATCACGAAGCACTCGACCATGCCATCGCTGAGGCCGCCAGACTTGTAGAGCTGCCAGACGTCGAACAGGTCACGTGGGTGTTGTCGGTCCAGGGCCGCCACCAACTTGCTGGCATACAGCTCGTCGCGTGCCAGGATCGGTGCCTCGAATTCGACACCGAACAGATCGCCCGTCTTGGCGCTCAACGGCTTTCGTTCAACCGGGAGCACCGTGCCGCGGAAGACGACGTTCACCTCGATCTTGACCTGGCTGGTGTCGTTCTCGACGATCAGCTTGGTGTCGCCGAGATCCTTGCTGCGCACCAAGCGCGTCTGGATGCCCAGCGGCGCCACACGCTGCGAGATGGCAGCCAACTCGCCGTTGATCGCTGCCAGGGCTTCGTCACGCTGAACCTGCCAGGGCCGGTACACCACGTCAATGTCGACCGACAGGCGGGGCATGTCCTGCACGAACAGGTTGATCGCCGTGCCGCCCTTCATCGCGAAGATGTCATTGGCGAAGACCGCCGGTGCGACGGCCAGCAACAGGCGAACGGTGTCGGCGTAGCTCTTATCCATGCGGGTTCAGACTCAACAAAGTTCCGTCGGGTAGCCGGCTCATCCAGCGCTTGTCGCTGCCGGTGCGCAGCGGATACCGCGCCAGTAGATCGTCCGCGTCCACCAGGCCAGTCTCCCGCGCCCAGGTAAGGAAAAGCCGCACCGTCTTCACGCTCTTGCAGCAGCCCAACAGTTGGCCCAGCAGTTCCTTGCGCGGCGAGCGCAACCCGTCGAAGAGGTTGCGAGCCTCTTCGAGGCTTTGCTTGGTGCCGACTTCGGATAGCAGTTCCAGCACGGCGCGCTCGGGCGCCGACACGCGCAGCCCCTCCGGCAGACCCGGAGGCGTGGTCACGGTCTTGCTGACCAGCACGTCGTCAGGCCAGTCGAATAGGTTGGCGTGAACGTAGCGCGCCGGAAAGCGCGAAGTGAACCAGTCGGGCAGCGCGAAGCGGGCATCGCCCCAGAGCACCAGCGTGTCGCGGCTGCCCAGGTTGTGTCGCACGCCTTGCAGCGCCAGGGCGCTCTTGCCGCCGACGTGCAGGCCAGGCACTCGCTGTTGCAGGAACTTCAACGCGCCGTACACCCCGAAATCGTCGTTCGGGAACGCATAGACCCCATGTGCCAGACGCACGAGCCAGCCACCTTCGGCGTAGCGCGCGGCGAGCTGGGCCGACACCCCGAGCGGTGCCAGGGTGGTTAGGTCGAACGGTGCGCCGCGAGGTAGTCCCGTCTGCAGGCGCTTGATTACTTGATGACGCGAATTTGCATCCATGGTTGAAAATTACCACAGAATCCAATCATCCGCCGAGACCGCGACACGCCGTTGGTCCAAAAATACCCTCATAGGCTACTTTTCAAGCAAAATCTAATCAATCCTTGCCTGGAGGGCAGTTCGCTTCCTTGGGTAAGGAAAATTCCTTACGATGAGGGCAAGAGGCCGAAAACCATCATGCCGTCCGTCCACGAAATCGCCACCATCACCTCCAAGGGACAGATCACCTTGCCCAAGGCGATCCGCCAAGCGCTGGGCGTCGGGGCTGGCGACAAAGTGGGCTTCGAGTTGCGAGAGAACGGCGAGGTGCTCGTCCATCGGGCGGCTGTTGAGCACGAAGACCCCGCCATCGGCGCGTTCCTGGCTCTCCTTGAGCGGGACATCCAGTCCCGTCAGCATGTTCGGGATCTGCCGGATGAACTGGCACGCAGCTTCGTGGAGCACGCGGGCCATTCCGCCGCACTGGACGAGGACTTCGACGGCGACGTGGTGCTCTGATGCAACGTCACGGCTGGACCTTGCTGTTTCACGATCGCGTGGTCGGTCAACTGGCGAAGCTCCAAGCGGCCGCAGAAGTTGAGGCAAAGAACGAACAATCGACGGGCGGGTCGAATGCCAACGGCAAGCTGCTCGAAGCGTTGAGTAGGCTGATGTTGGACGGGGTGCCAAGCGAGCCGGGACGCCCTGAATATCGTCAGGGCAGCGCGATGGAGGCAGCCCACGCGCACTGGCGACAGGCATCCATCGGAAGGCGGTTTGGGCTGTTCTTCCGCTATGACTCGAAGGCGAAGGTGATCATCTACGCCTGGGTCACAGATATGGCAGGCCCGTCGAGAAATCGAGAACGGATTGAACATTGATAGGCAGCACGAGAAACGATAGAACGACGATGAGGTAGCACCATGAAGACCGCCGCACAGACCACCTTCGCAGAACGCCTCGGCCGCACGTTGGGCCGAGCGTGGCGAGGCTGTGCGCGTTTGGATCGGCAGGCCCAGGGCTGGTTGTGTGCGCGAGGTTTGGCTCCTGGTGCAGCTCTGGCTGTGTCGGTGGTCGTCAAACTCGCGGCCTTGGCTATGCTGCTCTACAGCGCGTTCTGGCTGGCGCTGCTACTTGCATTCGCGCTGGCAGGTGCCTGGCTACTCCGCAGCGATGATGGCAGCTACGACGAAGAGCAGCAGACCGAGTGGCGTCACGGCCCTGTCGGATTTGGCCTCTACACGTCCAACGATCAGCGGGTTGATCCACACGATCCCGACGACGATCAGACGTAGCTATTTCACAGCCTTCAGCGCCACCCCAGCGCCTTTGCCTCCTGCTGCTTGCGCATCGCGCGTTCCGGCGGCCAGTCCCTGAATCGCGTTTCCGGCACGCACTCCGACCCAGCCGAGCGAGGCCACCCAAAAGGTCGGCAGCACGATGAACATCGTCGCCATCACGAAGTTCAGCAGCATGTCCCCGAAGGCGTTGTTCAACCCGATCAGCGGATCGAAGTTGCTGTGCGGCCGGTTCGCCCCGAACCCCCAGCCATAGAGCGCATCGAGGATGGTGGAGTCGAGCCAGCGCGCGAGCTGGAACCAGAAGTCCACGAAGAACAGCGCGAACTGCACACAGCTCACCGCGACCAGCGCCTTCAGCTCGTAGGTGCCGAAGACCAGCACCAGCGGGATGCAGACCACCAACGCCATCTTGAGCAGCGACAGCACCATCGGCAGCGCCTGGCGCACCACGTCCATCGCCGGGAAGAAGCCGAGCGAGCCCATCGTCATGCCCAGGTCGCCGGCGCCGCGCGTCACGATGTTGGGCAGCGTCTTCTCGATCTGCCCGCCGTAGTCGGTGTAGACCGAGCCCTGGTTCATCTTCTGCTGCCTTGGCGAGACCACGGCCCGGATCACCGAGTCGTTCACCTCGGCCTGCGACAGGAAGCCCGCCCAGCGGCCGATGCGCGTCAGCAGGTCGGGATCGACCTGGGCCAGCAGGCGGGCGCGCAGGCCGCTGTTGCCGTCCGACCACCACTGCCGGCAGGTCGGGTAGCCCCCGCCGCTGTCCACCTGGGCCAGCCCCGCATCGCGCGTCGCGTCGTAGGGCCAGGCCGTGCGCGGAGTGTTGGAATGGTAGGTGTCGTAGAAGCCCGCGTTGTCCAGGAAGTAGCTCGACCCGATCCAGGTCACGTCGTTCATCTGGTTGTCGGAGAGCGTGGGCCGGCTCATGAACAGCTTGGCGCGCGAGGGGCCGTAGCAGTCATGCACGAAGTCGCCGACCTCCTGAGCCAGTACCGGGTCGTCGATGCGCGTCGCATCCACGTCCATGCGCATCTGCCGCAGGTCCGTGCCGCAGGGAATCGCCGCCACCGCGCCGCCCGTGACCGCCTTCGAGATGGCGTGCATGAAGAACCACCACACCGGCACCAGCGCGCTCTGGTTGTTGAGCGTGGTATAGGCGTTCGACCAGCCCGTGTCGTTGGGCTGGGGGACGTTGACCTGGCACTGCGCAGAGCGCGTAGTGTCGAAGCGGATCGTGCTGAGGTCGACCGGGATGAAGGGGATGCCGGCGAACAGGATGACGACGATCGCCACCCACACGCGGTTCTCGATGCGCATCGAGGACAGCACGCCCTTGTTGCCCTCGTCGGCGCCTTCGGCGCGTGCGCGCAGCCACTCCTGCACGACGATCACCACGAAGGGCAGCGCAAACACGCCGCTGGCCACCAGGATGTTCCAGATGCCGTTGTTGACGATCCACCCGACAAGCGTCAGGTAATACTCCAGGTAGTCGGTCGTGTAGAGGGTCATGGCGGGCTCCTCGCCTCAGTCGTTCAGCCGCTGCGCAGCAGTTGGCTGCCTTCGAGCAGCACGAGGGTGACGACGGCCGCGATCTCGACGCGCAGCAGGCGCTGGTGCGCCTCGGGCGACGGCTCGCGCTCGCGCAGGCGCCGACGCATCCACCACCAGCCGTAGGCCGTCGCCGCGTAGACCAGCAGCCGCCACACCAGGAAGTGGGCCGAGTGCTCGCGCAGCCACCGCTCCCAGCCGTCGATGCTGCCGACGACATGCAGGCCGACGACGTTGACGCCCGCCGCGATGCCGGCGACCGCCAGCACCCACAGCAGCGCGAGGGCCACGCGCCGGTTGAACAGCCAGGCAGGCCGCAGCCAGGTCCATGCGCGCGCGGCCATCAGGGGTTCCTCGGCTTCTGCACTTCCTTGAGCCGGTCGCGCGTGGTGTCGCCCTCGAAGATGCCGCGCGAGCCGGCGGCGCGCGTGCCGTGCCGCTGCACGATCGCCATCGCCGAATTGCCGGCCAGCGTGCGCCGCAGCTCCAGCTCGGTCTTAAGGTTGTTGATCTCCTGCTCCAACGCCGTGTTTTCCTGATCGACCGCCTTCACGGCCAGCTCATTGGCGGCGACGTTCGGCTCCTTTTTGCCGGTGAGCAGCGTGCGTTGCAGCAACAGGGCCTTCTCCAGCACGCTCGACAGCGCGGCCTCGGATGCCAGGCGCTTGCCCAGCAGGTCTTGATCAGGCTCGTCGCGCAGCGCCTCGATCACGCCGCGCGTGATTGGCAGCGAGTTGCTGCCGGCGGTTTCGAGGTTCGCCACCGTCATCGGCGTCGAGCCCGTCACGAGGCCCTGCAGCGCCTGCAGCTTGGTCTCATACTCTTCCTGGATCACCGGCGTCAGGCCGACGCCGGGCGTCGTCTGTGTCTTGGTGCAGGTCTCGCAGGTGCGTTGCTCGCGCTCGCCGAGCACGCGCGTGGCGAAGTCCGCTGCGGCCTGCGGCGAGGACCAGGTTTGGCAGGTCAGCCGGTTGCCGCAGGAGGCGCGCGGGATGGACGAGGTGTCCGTGACGCCGCGGCTGTTCAGCAGGTTGTAGCCGGCGCGGGTCACGTCGCCGACCACCTTGATCGAACCCTGGCCCGAGCCACCTGCGTTGCCGCCGCCGACCCAGGGCACGCCGTTGTTGCCCTTGTTGGATTCAGCCTGCTCCACGGCGGACACCGCATCGGTGCTGCTCACCGCATCGCGCAGCGCAAAGCCCTCGGCGAGCTGGTCCCACCCAGCCTGGCCACCGGCCATGTCCGCCATCCGGTTGGCCATCGCCTTGCAGGTCAGCTTGCTGCGGTCGAAGTCGAGCCGAGCCTGCAGCACGCCATTGGTCAGCAGGTTGTAGAGGCCCGGATCGGCGCGCTGGATGATCAGCGCCGGCAGCGAGGCCACGGCGCTGGTCGCGCTCTGGATCACGTTGCTCATGATCTGCTGGAAGCCGTTGGTGATGCCGTTCAACTGGTTCTGCAACGTGGTCGTGATGCTCATGTCGCCGCAGATGAGGTTGCTGTTCCAGCCGATGCCCACACCGATGCTCTGCATGTTCCCGGCGCCGCCCATGGACACGGCCCGGCCGCCGCCGATGCTGTAGAGCACGTCGTCGCCGATGACGCTGCCGCTCACGCCGACGCCGGTCGGGCTGATGCGGGTCTGCGCCCAGGCCACGCCGGCTGCTGCCGTGATGGCACTGGCGAGTGCGATGCTGAGCGCGTAGGGCTTGGCGCGTTGCGCGAGATGGGAGAAGGACGTTTTCATGGGCGCACCTCAGTTGAAATCGACGCTGCCGAGGAAGACCTGGCCGCGGCGCTGGCAGCAGGCATAGGGACGCCACAGCGCCCAGGCGTAGTCGCCCTGCTGGGCCTGCGTGAGGCTTCCGCTATGCGGGAAAACCACGCAACTGTTCGAGAGCGTGGGCGTCAGCGGTTGCCACTTGCCCGTCGAGGCGTCGGTCTCCATCAGCGCGCCGGCCGGCCAGTAGCCGTCGCGCGAGCTGGCAAGCAGCGGCTGGTACACGTGGATCTGGTTACGCCGCGTCACGACGTCGCCCGCGCGCTGCGCGACCACGGCGCCGCTCTTGTGGTCGTCGGTCTGGTGCAGGAAGCCCCCGCGCGCGTAGACGTTGCCCCACAGGTTCAGGCCGGTGCGCGTGCCGATTTCGCGCCGGCCGGGAATGAGCGCTTCGGGGTAGAAGGCTTCCGGGATGTTGTAGCGCCAGGCGATGGCGTCCAGCGTGCTGAGCAGGTACGGCATGAAGGCCGTGCCGGCGCCCTCGCACGAATAGCCGAAGGAACTCGCGAACTGGCTGAACACGTAGCCGCCGGGGTGGCCGATGACATCGGCGTTCTTGAACTTGGCGAGGTTGTTCTCGTTGTCGTGGTTCGTCGTCCCGTCGCCGCCGGCCTGCGCCGTCGGGTTCGGCGCGCTCATCGCACGCACCTCGACCCACGGGTTCTGCCCGGTATTGCTGTAGCTCGATACCACCGCGTCCGGAACGTAGTGCCGCACCTTCACCGACGCGCGCACCGAGCAGCCGAACGTGGTGCAGAACAGCCAGTAGCAGATGCCGACGACGCGGTACTCGATGCAGTCGGGCGACAGGGCCGAGGACACGATGGTGGCCGTGTTCAGAGCGAAGCTCGATGCCGCACCGCCCAGCAGCACCGAAGCGATGGCAAGGCGCGCGCGGCGCGACGATGCCGACAGCAGGCGTTTCATGGCTGCGTCCTCCGATGGGCTTCGATGCGGGCCATGGCACGCGCCACGTCGGGCTCGCCGTAGACCACGTAGCGGCGATCGACCACCACGGCGGGCACCTCGGCGATGCCCAGCCCCCAAGCATCGGCCACACCCTGGTAGGCGCTGCCGATGCGGTGCTGTAAGGCCGGGCCGCCATCGCGCAGGCGCTGCTGCACGAGCGCGGCCGCGCGGCTGGGGTCGTTGGGCAGACCGGCCGCCAGCTCGGCCTCGATGCGCTCTGGCAGGTCCAGCTCGATCACGCGCACGCCGGCAGTGGGCTGCACGGGATGGTGGCTGTCGGTCACGACCAGCACGTCGGCGGCAGAAGCGACCTGGCCGCACAGGGCTAGCACAAGCCCTCCCGCGCACGCCATGCGCGTGGCCCGCAGTCGCGGGATGGAATTGAACAAGGGAGCCGTCATGGCGGGCGTCCTGGGAATGAGAGCAAGGCCCCTAGTCGAACGCCGAAGGCATGTCCGCTGCGACAAGGAATGCGCACCGCGCGCACTCCGCTTTGGGCAGACATGCAAAGAAAACGGGAGCCGAGGCTCCCGCGGGGACCAAACGGTCGGCAACGCTACAGCAGGCCGGATTCAGCGAAGGAGTACGGTGTGCCCTTGCCGACGATGAAGTGATCCACTACCCGAACATCGACCATCGTCAGGGTAGCTTTGAGCCGGTCGGTGAGCGCACGATCGGCGCTTGATGGCTCGGTCACACCGGACGGGTGTTGATGAGCCAGGATGACCGCCGAGGCGTTAAGGGCCAAGGCGCGCTGCACCACGACCCGTGGATACACCGAGGTCTGATCGACCGTGCCCTTGAACATCGGCTCGTAGGCAAGGACCTGGTGTTGGGCGTCGAGGAACACGACGGCGAAGACCTTGTTGGGTTCCCCAACAAGTTTCAGATGCAGGTAGTCGCGCACGGTAGTCGGACTGTTCAGCATCGGGCCGGCCTTGAAGATGCGTTGCTCCAGCAAGGTAATGGCTTGGTGGATGATCCAGTCTTCGTGCTGCGAAGCGATCAAGGTAAGTGACTCAGGGCGCGAGTCGGTGACGGCATAGGACATGGCGAACCTCCACAGGATGAGATCGGAGGACGCCTGCCCCGGGAGGGCAAACCCTCCGGGGGACGATGAAGAACGGCAGTGGAAAAGTGGGCATCCGCCACCGCATGCGCAGTGGCTGTTCGCGTCCAGGATGCGAGGCGAACGGGTCGATCAGCGCGGCCGGGGCCGCGGCGTAGCCTTGAAGATCGGGGCTACCTGGGCATGTCGCCGAGGGACTCGGCAGGCATTTCCTTCGATGCGGTCTCGGTGATGCCGCCGGCCGCCAGCAGGTCGATGGCCGACAGCAGCGCATCGCCTTCGACCGGGCCATGCAGCAGCAGCGTCTTGCTGGACTGGCGGTCCAGCAGGCGCAGCGTGGGCGTGACCTTGATACCTTCCTGCGCCGCGCTCGCCGACTGCGCGCGGATCAGTGTGTCGGGGCGGTCGCTGTCGAGGCACTGCTGAGTGGCCGGGGTGAGGCCGGGATAGCCCAGGCCCTCGGGCAGGCCCTGGCCGTCGCCGCGGGTGTGCGCGTAGACCCATTCGACCGCCTGCCAGAACGCGGCCGGGCCACCGGCCTCGCCGACGCACTCGACCAGGCGCGCATTGGCCGTCGTAGCCGGCTCGTGCGTTGCCAGCGGCAGGTGGTGCCACTGCCAGTTCACCTCGGGGTGCGCGTCGATCCACTGCTTGAGCACCGCGAAGTAGGCGCGGCAGAACGGACATTCGAGGTCGGCGTACTCCACCACCGTGAAGCGCGCATCGTCGCGGCCATAGCGCCATGGCGGGCCGGATGCGGGTGCCGGCGCAGGTGCGGCGGTCGGTTCAGCCGAGAGGGAAACGGGTTCGGCCGTCGGCATCTGTGGCTGCAAGCCGAGCCAGGCCGCCGCGATCAGCGCGACGACGAGCAGCACAGCGACCAATGCAACGGAGCGGGATGGAATGAAGCGAGCGATCCGCATGGTGTTCTCCATCACGCCAGCGCATCGAGCGCCAGCGATTCGATGCCGCGGGCGCGGTCGATCTTCTCGGCGATCTTGAGGGCCGCATCCAGCTCGCCGATGCCGTATTGCTGCATCAACTGGAAGCGTTCCGCCTTCTCTTCCGGCTCGGTTTGAGCCAGCGCCAGGTAGAGGCTGGGCGGCACCGCACGGAACAGCACTTCCATGCTCTTGGAGAGGATCACCCCCTCGGTGAACTTGCCGGCCTCCTTGCGGGCCGACAGCATCAGCGCCTTCTGCGCCGCGTTCAGTTCGCGGAAGCGCGCGATCTTCTCCACCTCGTCCGGTGGCATGGAGAGGCAGATCCACCACTCGATCATGTTCAGCATGGGCTCGGCGGCCTTGGGCAGGTCGTCGATGTTCTGCGTCGCCAGCCAGTACCAGGCGCCGAGCTTGCGCCACATCTTCGTGATCTTCACGACGTAGGGCGCGAGCAGCGGGTTCTTGGTGATGATGTGGCCCTCGTCCGTCACGTTGATGATCGGCCGGCCGAGGAATTGATCCCGCTCGGCGATGTTGTTGACCGTGTTGATCAGCGAGATGTAGGCGATGGAGAGCTGCGCGTTGTAGCCCTCCCGCGCGAAGGTGGCGAGGTCCACGATGGTGATGTCGGCCTCGGGCCAGGGCGTGCCGGGGCGGTCGAACATCTCGCCGTCCACGCCCTGGCAGAACATATCCATCGCGTCTGCCATCTCCAGCAGGCGCGCGCGCCGCACCTCGGGCAGCGAGGTGTCGCGGGCGCGCTCGCGCAGCGCGTCGCGCACGTCGCGCGTGAGCACCGTGCGCTGCCAGGCCACGCAGCGCTGCGCCGCGTCGAGGATGCACTGGCGGATCAGGCTGCGGTCGGCGCGCGTCATGCGCGCTTCTTCCTTGTCCTCGCCACCGGTGATCATCAGCCGCGCGGTGATTTCCAGCTCGCCGAGCACGTCGCGCTGCTCGTCCACTTCGTCGCTGCGGCTCGCCGCCTGCGCTGCGGGCTCCTGGTCCTCGTCCAGCGCATCGGCATCCAAGGTCTGCACCTGGCTGGGCGTATCGACCAGCCGGTGCGCGTCGCGAACGGCGCGAGACTGACGCCGGCGCCGGGCGCGAGCTTCACGCGATGCACCTTGAGGCCGAGCCGCGTGGCGAAGTCGCCGAACAGACCGTAGCTATTGCCAGCCTCCACGATGAACAGCCTCGGCCGATAGATGGCCGTGACCTGGTTCAAGATGTTGTTGAGCGTTGCCGACTTGCCAGAGCCGGTCGGCCCGAACAGGAACAGGTGCGCGTTCATCTGGCGGTCGAGCCGGTTCAAGGGATCGAAGGTGATCGGCCCGCCGCCGCGGTTGAAGAACGTGATGCCCGGATGCCCCGTGCCCTGGCTGCGGCCCCACACCGGCGCAAGGTTCGCGGCGTGCTGCGCGAACATCAGTTGCGTGTACCACTGGCGCTTGTCCAGCGCCGGATCGAACACGCACGGGAGCCAGCGCAGGTAGCTGTTCAGCGGCGCCACCTCGTCTTCCTCGCGCACCGGCTGCAGACCGGCGTTGAGCATGACGTTGACCAGTTGCAGGCCGCGGGCGTCGAGCTGCGCCAGGTCGCGCCCGCGCAGGTAGAAGGCGAGCGCGCCGCGGTACAGCTTGTGCGCGCTGCCGATCAGCCCGCGCGCTTCCTGCACGTCGCGGCGTGTCTGCTCCGAGGCCAGCGTCTCGCCGACCGACTTCTTGCTCAGGAGGTTCAGGTGAGCTTCGAGCACGTCCTGCGGCGTCGCGACGACCGTCAGGCACATCACCGTGTCCTCGGGCATCTGGTCGAACAGCGCATTGACCGCATCGCCGCCCTTGCGGGTTTCGCCGGTGACGTGGCCGGTGGCGGGCGGCATGCGCAGCCGGTCCATCACGATGACCCGGTGCGGCATGCCGTCGAACACCCAGGTGCCGTTCGCCATGTCCGAGCGCGGCTGGCCGAAGAACAGGCGGTGCGCGAAGTCCCCGCTGGCCAGCTCGATCTCGCCTTGCTCGGTTTCCTCGGGGTAACGGGTCAGCTCGTAGAAGCGCTCGCGGTCATCGGCCCTGGGGCCGAGCAGCGTCGGGTGCGGGTTGAACCAGCGCAGCAGCCAGGCGTGGATGTCGGCCGCCGCCATGCGCCGGGACTTCACGCCCGCGTTGGCGAGGCCGCCCACGAGCCGGTCGCAGATCGTCGTCAGTGCCTGCTCGGGCGACTGACCGCGCCGCGATGCGGTCGCCGCGCTCGCACGCCGGTAGACCACCATGCGCACGCGCCGCACCTGGCCGCGCCACGGCAGGCGCGTCACCGTCGTGTCCTCGAACAGGCCGCCGGGCTTGGCGATGGCGCGCAGGTGATGGCCGAAGAAGCGCAGGTAGAAGTCGGTGAAGGCGCTGTCCTGGGCGCGCGGCCGAACGTAGTCGGCCAGCCCGCGCAGGTAGTTGTCCCAGCTCGATTCGTCCTGGGCATAGAGCTGCACCACCCAGGGGTTCTCGTCGAGTTCGTCGAAGGAGTCCTGCAGTGCGTTCTCCAGCGCATCGCGC
>NZ_BAAJYS010000049.1:0-20164 GCF_057543315.1 Acidovorax sp. KPB24-07 | reverse complement strand
GCAACCTCAAGCGCATCGGCGAACAGTTCAGCGCCCAGGACAGCGGCACCCTCAGCATCGCCACCACCCACACGCAGGCGCGCTATGTGCTGCCCCTCCCCGTGGCCAAGCTGCGCGAGGCGTACCCCAAGGTCAACATCAGCCTGCACCAGGCCACGCCGCACGAGGTGGCGCGCATGGTGATCGACGAGGTGGCCGAGATCGGCATGGCCACGGAGTCGCTGGCAGACTATCCCGATCTGGTCACCCTGCCCTGCTATGAATGGCAGCATGTGCTGGTGATGCCCACCGCCCATCCACTGGCGCAAAAGGAGCGCCTGGGCCTGGACGACATCGCGCACGAGGCCCTCATCACCTACCACCCGTCGTTCACCGGCCGGGGCAAGATCGACCAGGCGTTCGCCGCCCGCAAGCTGCAGCCGCGCATCGTGCTGGAAGCCATCGACTCCGACGTGATCAAGACCTACGTGCGCCTGGGCCTGGGCATCGGCATCGTGGCCGAGATGGCGATGCGCGACGACCCGCTGGGCGACCTGGTGGTGCGGCCCGTGGGCCACCTCTTCGGCCAGAGCGTGGCGCGGGTGGCGTTCAAGCGTGGCGCCTACCTGCGCAACTTCGTCTACAAGTTCGCCGAGCTGCTGAGCGACCGCCTGAACCGCGAACTCATCGCCCGGGCCATGACCGGCCACGTGAACGATTACGAACTCTGACCCCCACCGCTTGCATACCAAGCGGCTTTCGTTCCGCATCGAACCTGCTCTTTTCCCAGACCGTCTTTCCAGCCAGCCCCTCGCGCCATGACTTCCACCGACATCGCACCGCGCACGCCCGCCTTTCCCAGCAAACTGCCCCAGGTGGGCACCACCATCTTCACGGTGATGTCGGCCCTGGCGGCCGAGCATGGCGCCGTGAACCTGGGCCAGGGTTTTCCGGACTTCCACTGCGACCCGGCGCTGATCGATGCCGTGGACCGCGCCATGCGCGCCGGGCACAACCAGTACCCGCCCATGGCAGGCGTGCCTGCGCTGCGTGAAGCCGTGGCTGCCAAGATAGCAGCGCTCCATGCCCGCCGGTATGACGCCAACACGGAAATCACCATCACTGCTGGCGCCACCCAGGCGATCCTGACCTCCATCCTGGCGACGGTGCATGCGGGCGACGAGGTGATCGTGCTCGACCCCTGCTACGACAGCTACGCCCCCAATGTGGAACTGGCAGGCGGCACGGTAGTGCGGGTGCCGCTCACGCCGGGCAGTTTCCGGCCCGATTTCGGCAAGATCGCCGCGGCCATCACGCCGCGCACGCGCGCGCTCATCATCAACAGCCCGCACAACCCCAGCGCCACCATCTGGACGGCCGAGGACATGCGCACGCTGGAAGAACTGCTCGCTCCCACCGATGTGCTGCTCATCAGCGACGAGGTGTACGAGCACATGGTGTTCGACGGCGCGCAGCACGAGAGCGCGGCACGCTTTCCCGGCCTGGCAGCACGCGCGTTCATCGTGTCGAGCTTCGGCAAGACCTTCCACGTCACCGGCTGGAAGGTCGGCACCGTCGCGGCCCCGGCCGCGCTGACGGCGGAGTTTCGCAAGGTGCACCAGTTCAATGTATTCACCGTGAACACGCCGATGCAGCACGGCCTGGCGACCTACCTGCAGAACGCGGCGCCCTACCTGCAATTGCCTGCTTTCTACCAGGCCAAGCGCGACCTGTTCCGCCAGGGGCTGGAAGGCTCGCGCCTTCGGTTGCTGCCCAGCACGGGAAGCTACTTCCAGTGCGTGGACATCTCGGCCGTGAGCGATCTGAACGAGTCCGACTTTTGCCAGTGGCTCACCCGCGAGGTGGGCGTGGCGGCGATCCCGCTGTCTGCCTTCTACGGCGACGGGTTCGACCAGCGTGTGGTGCGGTTTTGCTTTGCAAAGCAGGACGACACGCTGCGCCAGGCACTGCAGCGGCTGCGCAAGCTCTGATCACAAAGGGTGATCATTCTGGTTGTCCCGCCAACGCGTAGCGCAGCCAGGCAAGAAAATCCGGCCCTGTGCGACAGGGCATCAGCAAAGGCGCCATGGGGCGCCATGGGGCGCGATGGGACGCCGCGCCCAAGTGGGCTGATGGAAACCGTCAGGTGCCCGCTGCAAATTCTGCTGACCTGCAGGCAACCAAAGACGGACGGTTGTGGCACTCACGCTGCGACAACTCTCAAGGCGCCCCGTGCGTCACGCCATGCTCCTCAAGAATGCGCTCGTCTTCGTTCACCTGCTCGCCATGGCCGTTGCCGTGGGAAAGATGCTGGAGTATGACTTCCGGTTTCTTCGCTCCGTCCACCGCCCGATTTCAGCGCAGCAGTGGGAGAACCTGCTCCACACCAAGCGAACGATGACGGTGGCGTTGGGCGTGCTGTGGGTGACCGGGCTGGGCTTTCTCTACGTCGGCCAGGCACAGTACCCCGGGTATCTGGCCAACGAGAAACTCTGGATGAAAGTGCTCACCGTGTGCGTGCTGACGTTGAACGGAATGCTCATGCACCATTTCGCGTTTCCCTACATGCAGCAGGGCAAGGTCTTCCTGCAGTGGCCTCTGGGCCGGGTGCTGCTGCTGACTGGATTTGCCACCGTGTCTTCGATCTCGTGGCTATACGCATCGTTTCTCGGTATCGCACGCTCATGGAACGACACCGTGGCGTTCGGACATGCGCTTGGCGTCTATGTGGCGCTGCTGCTCCTGGCAGCCGCTGGCACGGCAGGGCTGATGGCTTTTTTGCACCGCCGCCACGCCAGGGGCATTCAGCCGGGTCCACTGCCATGCACCGGCCCCCGTGGCGGCTGCCCGCGTTGAGTGGCATGCGCCGTCCGTGAATGCCATGCAGCGCGAAAACCAGCGAAGTCAGTCGGCCAACCAGTCCCGCACGCAAAGCGAAAGCTGGAGGCTAGCGCGCATTCGGTGGCTTGCCAAAAGCGCTGATGGCCCGCCCTGCCCGTTCAGCCCACGCGAACGCCCAGGCCACCGATGAGCGCAGCGGCCTGATCCGTCGACAGCATCGCACCCTTGAACGATTGGGCCACGGTGGTCACCGTCAGGCCGCCCAGGTCCACCGAACGCAGGTCCGCGCCATCGAACCGTGCATTCTTCAGGTTCGCATCCCGCAGGCTGCCACCCTCGAAGACCGCGTCGCGGAAATCGCATCCAGCCAGGTCGGCTTCGGACAGATCCAATTGCTCCAGGCTGCGCTTGCGGAACGAAAGCCCGCGCAGGTCCGCGCCCACCAGTCGGCACTGGTGAAATTCCAGCCCCAAGGTGCTCGCCTGATTGAAATGCGCCCCCGTCAGCTTGGCCTCGGTGAACAGCACGCCCGCCAGCTTGGTGCCGGTCCAACGCGTGTTGTTGAAATCGCTGCTGCACAGCCGGGCGCCGGACAGATCGGCCAAGCTGAAATCCGCTTGCCGCGCCTTGCAATCGAGCCAACGCGAGTCCGCCAGCATCGCCTTCTCGAAGCGGGTCTCGGCGAAGGTGCAATCCAGGAACCGGGCACCGCCCAGGTCCAGGCCAGAAAGGTCTTCTCCGTCGAACCGGCAGTGCTCGAACGCCAGCGGGCCATGCGGGCCTGCGAGGACCGCCACCAGCGCACCGCGCGAAAAAACCTGGTCGCTGAAAAGCGCGGAATCCATGTCGGAACGGGCCATCACGGTTCAATGCCCCGCGCTCTTGGAAAAGAGATTGACCACCAGCACCCCCGCGATGATCAGCCCCAGGCCGACCATCGCCGGCGCGTCGAGCCGCTGCCGAAACACCACCCAGCCCACCACCGAAATCAGCACGATGCCAACGCCCGACCAGATAGCATAGGCTACCCCCACCGGAATTGTCTTCAAGGCCAGCGAGAGTGCGTAGAACGAGGCGGCATACGCCACCCCGGTGATCAGGCTGGGCGCCAGGCGGGTGAATCCGTCAGACGCCTTGAGCGCGGTGGTGCCCACGACCTCCAAAGCGATGGCCAGTCCCAAGATGAGATAGCTGGGGTGCAAGGTCATGGCGCGGTTCCTTGGGTGAGTTCGAGCAGAAGGGAAAGAAGGCGGTCCTTGCGGTCTGGCGGCGTGCCGTAGACATCCAGCAACTGGTCGAACCAGAAGCCGTCGGCCGCCAGGCGGCACAGGAACAATCGGTCCGTGGCGGCGCGATCGGCACGGTCCTCGGCCAGCAGCACGCGCATCTTGGCGCTCCAGCGCTCGCGGCAGGCTGGCAACGCCAAGGCGAGCAAGGCAATGGCACGCTGCGTGAGGCGCTCTTCGGCAGTCTGGCCGCCTTGGAAACAGGTCTTCAGATAGGCCCGCGCGTGCCGCCCTGGAGCTTCGGGCTCGGATTCGAGTGCCGCGGCATAGAACACATCGAATGCATCGAACAACTGATCGCACAGCGCATCCAGCAGCGCCTGCTTGGTTCTAAAGTGGTGCTGCAAGCCGCCTTTGGTCACGCCGGCACGGTGCGCGACAGCGTCCAAGGTGACCGCCTCCGGGCCGTCCTGCACCAGCAGATCGGCCGCCACGGCAAGCAACCGGGTGCGCACCCACTCGGGTTGCTTCAGGCGTTTATGGGCTTCAGACATACATACAAACCATCCGGATGGATTGTTTATTATGGCTTCGGCATCCACCATGGGACTACCGATTCCTTGTGTTTCCAGGGCTGATCCAGGCGCCGCTTGACCGCGCCCCGATAAGGATTGCAAGTTGCCTGTTTGGGGCGGCACGCCCGCTTCTCAGAGCAGCACGATGTCGTACTGCTCCTGTCCCACCGCCGTTTCAGCCTGCAACGAGATGGGCTTGCCGATGAAATCCGACAGCCCTGCCAGGTGCTGGCTCTCCTCGTCGAGGAACAGTTCCACCACGCGAGGCGAGGCAACAACGCGAAACTCGCGTGGGTTGAACTGGCGCGCCTCACGCAAGATTTCACGCAGGATGTCGTAGCACACGCTGCGCGCGGTCTTCACGATGCCTTTGCCCTGGCAATGCTCGCAGGGTTCGCACAGCATGTGGGCCAGGGATTCGCGGGTGCGCTTGCGCGTCATCTCGACCAGGCCCAATTGCGAAAAGCCACCAGCCATGGTTTTGACCCGGTCGCGCGCGAGCTGCTTCTTGAATTCCGCGAGCACGGCCTGCTGGTGGTCTTCGCGCGCCATGTCGATGAAGTCCGCAATCACGATGCCGCCCAGATTGCGCAGCCGCAACTGCCTTGCGATGGCCTGCGCCGCCTCCAGGTTGGTCTTGAAAATGGTGTCGTCGAAATTGCGGGCGCCCACATAGCCGCCCGTGTTCACATCGATGGTGGTCAGTGCTTCGGTCTGGTCCACGATCAGGTAGCCGCCCGACTTCAGATCGACGCGCCGGCCCAGGGCCCGGCCGATTTCCTCGTCGATGCCATACAGGTCGAAGATGGGCCGCTCGCCCTTGTACAGCTGCAGCTTGGGCGCCGCAGCCGGCATGAACTCGTGCCCGAAGGCCTGCAGTGCGGAAAACTGTTCGCGCGAGTCGATGCGGATGGTGGCCGTTTCCTCCCCCACCAGATCGCGCAGCACGCGCTGAAGCAGGCTCAGATCCTGGTGCAGCAGCGACATGGGTGGCAGGCGCAGCGAGGCGTCCTTGATGCGCGCCCAGGTCTTGCGCAGGTAGGCGATGTCTTCGGCCAGTTCGGCGTCGGTGGAATCTTCCCCATTGGTTCGCAGGATGAACCCGCCGCCGCCTCCCGACGCCTTGTCGCCCACCAGTGCCTGCAGACGCCCGCGCAGGGCATCGCGCTCGTCGGCAGGAATCTTCTGCGACACGCCCACGTGGTCGTCCTGGGGCAGAAACACCAGCAGCCGTCCCGCGATGCTGATCTGCGTGGACAGGCGCGCGCCCTTGGTGCCGATGGGGTCCTTGATGACCTGCACCATGAGCGACTGGCCTTCGAACACCTGTTTCTCGATGGGCACCGGCGGCTCGCCCTTGCGCGCGAACATGGGTGCCTCGCCGCCTTCCTGGCGGTGCCACACGTCCGCCACGTGCAGGAACGCCGCGCGCTCCAGCCCAATGTCGATGAACGCCGACTGCATGCCCGGCAGCACGCGCGAGACCTTGCCCAGATACACGTTGCCCACAAGGCCCCGCTCCAGGGTGCGTTCCACGTGCAATTCCTGCACCGCGCCGTGCTCGACCACCGCCACGCGGGTTTCTTGGGGGGACCAGTTGATCAGGATGTCTTGTTGCATGGGGTCGGAAAAAAGTGGCCGCCCATGATGCCTGAAACCCGCCTGCATGGCGGAGTCACTGGGCCCACATCGCCATTCAGCCGCGCAGCATGCCGGCCGAGCGCAGCAGCTGCGCCGTCTCGAACAAGGGCAATCCCATGATGCCGGTATAACTGCCGGCCAGGTGCGACACGTACTGCGCCGCGGGCCCCTGAATGCCATACGCGCCGGCCTTGCCCATGGGTTCGCCGCTGTCCACATACGCCGCGATCTGGGCGGGCGTGAGTGCGGCAAAGGTTACTTTTGAGACCGACAGCGCGACCGACCGCGTTTCGCCGTGCTGCAGGGCCACCGCCGTGAGCACGCGGTGCGTGCGCCCCGACAACTCGCCCAGCATGCGGCGCGCGTCGGCGGCATCCTCGGGCTTGCCGTAGATCGTGCGGCCCCAGGCCACCGTGGTGTCCGAGCAAAGGATGGGCGCATCCGGCAACCCGCGCCGGGCACGGCGGGCGACGGCCGCATCGAGCTTGAGCCCCGTGACACGCTGCACGTAGCGGGCGGGCGGCTCGCTGGCCAGCGGCACCTCGATGGCTTCTGCGTCTTCGGCCACATCGCCATCGGCATTGGGCAGCAGCAGTTCATGGCGAACCCCCAACTGCTTGAGCAGTTGGCGGCGGCGCGGGCTTTGGGATGCGAGATAGATGAAGGAAGGAATAGAGGACGGCACGGGGCGCGAGGATAGCCGATCGCTCGCGCGTGCCGCTTCGGTTCGCCGGCGCCGACTTCGGGAACCAGCCGCCCTGCGCTACCGGCCTTTTCAAGAATGGCGCATGACCTTCTTTCCCACACTGGAGACACCGCGGCTCAGGCTGCGCAAGATGGTGGCGGCCGATGCGCCGGCCATGCTCGCCATGCATGCGCATGCGGAGTCAAGGCAGTGGGCCGGCTACAACGCGATACACGATCTGGAGGGTGCGCTGGATTTCGTGAACTGGGCCGATCAGTTGACGCAGCGGCCCGTCCCGGGGTTCTGCTGGGCCATCGAGCGCAAGGACGCGCCGGGCATGATCGGGCAATGCAACTTCACGCAATGCGACGCCGCCACGCTCAGCGCCGCACTGGGCTATGAACTGGCGGCGCCGTACCAGGGCCAGGGCTTCATGAACGAAGCGATCGGCAGGGTGCTGAACTGGTGCTTCCTCCATCTCCAGCTGATGCGCATCAGCGCCACGGTGCATCCCGACAACCTGCCATCGATCCGCATGCTGCAGCGTTGGATGTTCCAGCGGGAAGGGCTGCTGCGCAGTGCAGGGTTCTGGAGCGGACGGCACCATGATCTGCTGTCCTTCAGCCTGCTGGCCACGGAGTTCGCGCCCGCCTATGCCCTGCAGGCGCCAGCCGCAAACCTCAGCGCAGCGGCTGCGCCGTCCGAAGAACTGGCCGAGGCCTGACACCGCCGGGTCGTCAGCGCTCATTCGCGGTGGTAGGGGTGCCCCGCGTTCACCGACCACGCCCGGTAAAGCTGCTCGATCAGCAGCACCCGCACCATGGCGTGCGGCAAGGTCAGGTCGGACAGCCGTATGCGCTCGTGCGCAGCCTGCCGAAAGGCGGGGTCCAGGCCATCGGGTCCGCCGATGACCAGGGCCACGTCGTCGCCCCCCAATTGCCAGCCTTTGAGGCGCTCTGCGAGTGCTTTGGTGGTGAGGGACGTGCCCCGCTCGTCCAGCGCCACCACACGGGTGCCGCGGGGTATGGCGGCCTCGATGCGCTCGCGCTCGGCGGCGTAGAGCGTCTCCAGCGTCTTGGAGCCGCGCGGCTCGGTCTTCACCGCCTTGAACTCGACCTTCAGTTCCGGAGGAAACCGCTTGGCGTAGTCGTCGTAGGCCGTCTGCGCCCAATCGGGCACCCGCTGGCCCACGGCCACGATCAGCAACTTCATCGATCGCTCAGGCGCTGGCTCAGCCCCTGCGGGTCGGCGACTTCTTGGCGGCGGGACGCTTGGCCGCCGTCTTCACGGTGGCAGCACGGGGCGCCGCCTTGGGGGCCGCAGCGGCGGTGGAGCGGCCCGGAGCCTTCTTGGCGGCGGGCTTGCCCGCCGTCTTCTTGGCGATGGGCTTGACCACCAGGGTTTTGATGGGCGCCTTGGCCACCGGCTTGGCGGTCGTCTTGGCCGCCGTCTTCGCGGTCGTCTTTGCAGGCGCGGCCTGCTTCACGGCGCCACGGCCGGCCGGCTTTGCGGTCGCCTTGGCTGCGGTCTTGGCCGGGGCTTTCGCAGCAGGTGCCTTGGCGGCGACCTTGCTCACGCCGGGCTTGCGGGCGGGTTGTTCGGGAGCGGCGGCGGCCTTCTTGGCGGCGGGCTTTTTCTTCGCAGTGCCTGCCGCGCCTTCCACGGCCTTGGGCTTGGCAGCGCCGAGCTTCAGGCGCACGGGGGTATCGCCCCAGATCTCTTCCAGGCGGTAGTACTGGCGGATGGCCGGCTGCATGATGTGCGCCACGGCGGCGCCGCAGTCCACGATGATCCACTCGCCGTTGTCCTCACCCTCGATGCGGGGCTTGCCGAAGCCCGCTTCACGCACCGCATCGCGCACGCTGGCCGCCAGCGCCTTGGTCTGGCGGTTGGAGGTGCCCGACGCCACGATCACGCGCTCGAACAGCGGCGAGAGGTGCTCGGTGTTGAACACCTGGATGTCTTGCGCTTTGACGTCTTCCAGGCCATCGACGATGGCGCGCTGGAGCTTGGTGACGTCTTTTTTGGCAGCGGATTCCGATTTGGAGGAGGTGGTCATCAGGCGTTTGTCTAAAAAGGATGGGGCCAATATAGCGTGCAACCCGGGCATCGGCCAATGCGGCGGGCCCGGGTGGCGATTCGGCCATCCCGCGCACATCAAGGGTGTTTTTGGCCTTCGGCGCTCATGGCATGAGCGCGAGCAGCTATTGAAATTATAGCTTTCGGCCTGTTTGCGAACGCACGGGCTGGGTTCAGAGCCAGTCCCGCCGCACCAGAAAGCGCCGCGTGAGCTCAGCCTCAGGCGAGCCCGGAGCCTCCTGGCGCTGGTACGACCAGCCCGCCATGGGCGGCATCGACAGCAAGATCGATTCGGTGCGCCCGCCCGACTGCAGGCCGAAGTGCGTGCCCCGGTCCCACACCAGGTTGAACTCCACATAGCGGCCGCGCCGGTAGCACTGGAACTCGCGCTGCCGATCACCGAACGGGATCGCCTGGCGCCGATGCACGATGGGCAGGTAGGCGCCCAGGAACGCGTCCCCCACGGACTGCACCATGCCCAGGCTGCGCTCGAAGCCCAGCTCGGAAAAATCGTCGAAGAAGATGCCTCCCACGCCACGCTGCTCGTTGCGGTGCTTGAGGTAGAAGTACTCGTCGCACCAGCGTTTGAAACGCAGGTACAGGCCCTCGCCGAAGGGGTTGAGCGCATCGCGGCAGGCGCGGTGAAAGTGCACCGCGTCTTCTTCGAAACCATAGTAGGGCGTGAGGTCCATGCCACCGCCGAACCAACACACCGGCGCGCCTTCGGCCGGAGCCGCCACGATCATGCGCACGTTCATGTGCACCGTGGGCACATAGGGGTTGACCGGGTGGAACACCAGCGATACCCCCATGGCCTCGAACGGTGCGCCAGCCAGCTCGGGCCGGTGCTGCGTGGCCGATGGCGGCAGCGTGGCGCCCCGCACGTGCGAGAAGCCGCAGCCCGCGCGCTCGAACACGCGGCCACCCTCCAGAATGCGGGTGATGCCGTCGCCCTGCAGCGGTTCGCCCGGCGCCTTGCGCCACGCGTCGTTCAGGACCCGGCCGCCACCGCGCGCTACCGGCCCTTCGATCTCTTCCAGGGCCGAGGTGATGCGTGCCTGCAGCCCTTCCAGGTAGGCCCGCACGCGGGTGGCCGTGTCGGCCGCGTTCAGGGCAGGCGTCGGTGCGGGTGCCGCCATCAGCTCTTCACCGCGCGGTGGCCGATGTCGCGGCGGTACTGCGCGCCATCGAAATGGATGCCACGGGCCACGTCGTACACACGCTGCTGCGCCTGCTTCACGCTGTCGGCCAGCACGGTCACGCACAGCACGCGTCCGCCCGTGGTGTGCGGCACGCCGTCCTTCAGCGCCGTGCCAGCATGGAACACCATGGCTTCGTCGGCGTCCGCAGGCAGGCCAGTGATCGCATCGCCCTTGCGCGGATCTTCCGGGTAGCCGTGCGCGGCCATCACCACGCCCAGCGCGGTGCGGCGGTCCCATTGCAATTCGACCTGGTCAAGCTTGCCGTCCACCGCGGCGCCCAGCACATCGACGAAATCGCTCTTGAGGCGCATGAGGATCGGCTGCGTCTCCGGATCCCCCATGCGGCAGTTGAACTCCAGCGTCTTGGGGTGGCCGGTCGAATCGATCATCAGGCCGGCGTACAGGAAGCCCGTGTATGGAATGCCATCCTTTTCCATGCCACGGATGGTGGGCAGGATGATCTCGCGCATGGCGCGGGCGTGCACGTCGGCGGTGACCACGGGCGCGGGCGAATACGCGCCCATGCCACCGGTGTTGGGACCCTGGTCGCCGTCCTTCAGGCGCTTGTGGTCCTGGCTGGTCGCCAGGGCGGTGACGTTCTTGCCGTCGCACAGCACGATGAAGCTGGCTTCCTCGCCTTGCAGGAACGCTTCGATCACGACGCGTGCGCCGCCTTCGTTGTGCGTCACGCCGTACTTGTTGTCCACCAGCATGAAGTCCACCGCGTCATGGGCCTCCTGCAGCGACATGGCCACCACCACGCCCTTGCCGGCCGCCAGGCCGTCGGCCTTTATGACGATCGGCGCTCCCAGCCGCTCCACGAAGGCATGGGCCGCCACCGGATCGGTGAAGGTGTCGTAGTCCGCCGTGGGAATGCCATGGCGGCGCATGAAGGCCTTGGAGAACGCCTTGGAGCTTTCGAGCTGCGCGGCAGCCTTCGTGGGCCCGAAGATGCGCAGTCCGTGCGCGCGGAATTCGTCCACCACGCCGGCGGCCAGAGGCGCCTCGGGGCCGACCACGGTGAGCGCGATCTTCTGCTCGTGCGCCCAGGCCCGCAGTTCGCGCACATCGGTGATGGCCACGTTCTCGAGCTTGGGATTCAAGGCCGTGCCGCCGTTGCCCGGCGCCACAAAGACCTTCGTGACCTTGGGAGACTGCGAAAGCTTCCAGGCCATGGCATGTTCACGGCCGCCGCCGCCAATCACGAGGACTTTCATACCGGACTCCGATGGGCCGCTGGCGGCAGGCAGGTGGGCCCTTCGGCGGGCAGGGGTCGATTGCAGAGGTTCAGGCTCATGTTCATAAGGCAGCGTTGTGATAGACCTCTTGCACGTCGTCCAGGTCTTCCAGCACGTCGAGGAGTTTTTGCATGCGCGCGGCGTCTTCGCCTTCGAGCTCGATGGTGTTTTCGGCGCGCATGGTGACCTCGGCCACCTCCGGCACCAGGCCGGCGGCCTCCAGCGCGTTCTTCACCGCTTCGAAATCGGCGTAGGCGGTGAGCACTTCGATGGCGCCGTCCTCGCCCGTGACCACATCCTCCGCGCCGGCTTCCAGCGCCACTTCCATCACCTGGTCCTCGCTGGTGCCCGGTGCGAAGATCAATTGGCCGCAGTGCTTGAACTGGAAGGCCACGGAGCCTTCGGTGCCCATGTTGCCGCCATGCTTGCTGAAGGCGTGGCGCACTTCGGCCACGGTGCGCACGCGGTTGTCGGTCATGGTGTCCACGATGATGGCCGCGCCGCCGATGCCGTAGCCTTCGTAGCGGATTTCCTCGTAGCTCACGCCTTCGGCATTGCCGGTGGCCTTGTCGATGTTGTACTTGATGCGGTCGGCCGGCATGTTCGCCGCCTTGGCCTTTTCGATGGCCAGACGCAACCGGGGATTGGCGGAGACATCGCCCCCGCCCGCCCGTGCCGCCACCGTGATCTCTCGAATGATCCGGGTCCAGATCTTGCCGCGCTTTTCATCCTGCCGACCTTTGCGGTGCTGGATGTTTGCCCATTTGCTGTGTCCTGCCACAGGAGTCCTTCTGGTATTGATTTAATCTACTGCCCGCGATTTTACTTTTGACGCACCCCACCCCACTCCGCACCCCGACGCCATGGCCGAACCTCTTCTCATTGCCAAGCATGGCACCACCGAATGCCATCTGCTGCCCGGCCTGGCCAACCGCCACGGCCTCATCACCGGTGCCACCGGCACGGGCAAGACGGTCACCCTGCAGACGCTGGCCGAAGGCTTCTCGCGCATCGGTGTGCCGGTGTTCATGGCCGACATCAAGGGTGACCTTACCGGCATCAGCCAACCGGGCAGTATCGGCGACAAGCTGGCGGCCACGCTCAAGGAGCGAGACCTTCCGCTGCCGGAGCCCCTGGCCTGCCCCACCACCCTGTGGGACGTGTTCGGCCAGCAAGGCCACCCGGTGCGCGCCACGGTGTCCGACATGGGCCCGCTGCTGCTGGGCCGCATGCTCAACCTGAACGAAACCCAGCTGGGCGTGCTCAACCTGGTTTTCAAGATCGCCGACGACAACGGCCTGCTGCTGCTCGACCTCAAAGACCTGCGGTCCATGCTCCAGTACGTCGGGGACAACGCCAAGGAATTCACGACAGGGTACGGCAATATCAGCGCCGCCAGCGTAGGCGCGATCCAACGGGGCCTGCTGCAGATCGAGCAACAGGGCGGCACCCAGTTCTTCGGCGAGCCCATGCTCGACATCAACGACCTCATGCAGACGGTGGACGGGCGAGGTGTCGTGAACATCCTGGCCGCCGACAAGCTCATGAATTCGCCGCGCCTGTATGCCACCTTCTTGCTGTGGATGCTGTCGGAACTGTTCGAGCAGCTGCCCGAGATCGGCGACCCGGAAGTCCCTAAACTCGTCTTCTTCTTTGACGAGGCCCACCTGCTGTTCAACGAAGCGCCCAAAGTGCTCATCGAGCGCATCGAACTGGTGGTGCGGCTGGTGCGGTCCAAGGGCGTGGGCGTGTACTTCGTCACCCAGAACCCGCTCGACATTCCCGATAGCGTGCTGGCCCAGTTGGGCAACCGCGTGCAGCACGCGCTGCGCGCCTTCACGCCGCGCGACCAGAAAGCGGCGAAGGCCACGGCCACCACCATGCGCCAGAAGCCGGGCCTGGACATCGAGACCGCCATCACCGAACTGGCGGTGGGCGAGGCGCTGGTGAGCTTCCTGGACGCCAAGGGCCGGCCCAGCGTGACCGAGCGCGTGTTCGTGCTGCCCCCTGCCAGCCAGTTGGGGCCCATCACGCCCGCCCAGCGCCAGGCGTTGCTGGCCGGTTCGCTCGTCGCCGGCGTGTACGAGAAAGCCGTGGACCGTGAATCCGCCTACGAAAAGCTCCAGGGCCGCACCGAAGCCGCCGCCACGGCGCCCGCCGGCTCCAAGGGGGGCACCACCGACGGCGCGGGCGGCGGTGTCATGGGCGGGCTGAACGACGTGCTGTTCGGCTCGACCGGCCCACGCGGCGGCAAGCACGACGGGCTGGTGCAGACCATGGCCAAATCCGCCGTGCGCACCATGGGCACCTCGCTGGGCAAGGAGATCCTGCGCGGCGTGCTGGGCAGCCTGTTCGGTGGCCGCAAGCGCTGATGAATCCGCCCTCGCCAGAAAACCCAAAGGACCCTGCCATGATCGACCTGCACTACTGGACCACGCCCAACGGCCACAAGATCACGATGTTCCTCGAAGAGGCCGCATTGCCTTATCGCGTGCGGCCCGTGAACATCGGCCGGGGCGAGCAGTTCCAGCCCGACTTCCTGCGCATCGCACCCAACAACCGCATTCCCGCCATCGTGGACCATGCGCCCAAGGGGGGCGGCGAGCCCATTTCGGTGTTCGAATCCGGCGCCATCCTGCTGTACCTGGCCGACAAGACGGGAAAGTTCGTTCCCCAGGACCTGCGCGGCCGCACCGAAGCCCTGCAGTGGCTGTTCTGGCAAATGGGAGGCCTGGGTCCCATGGCGGGCCAGAACCACCACTTCACGCAATATGCGCCGGAGCCCATCGCCTACGCGATCGACCGCTACGTGAAGGAAACCGGGCGCCTGTATGGCGTGCTGGACAAGCACCTGTCCGATGGCCGCGAGTACATCGCCGGCACGTATTCCATCGCCGACATGGCCTGCTACCCCTGGATCGTTCCGCACGAGCGCCAGCGGCAGAACCTCAAGGACTTCCCGCACCTGGCGCAATGGTTCGAACGCATCCGAGAGCGACCCGCCACCGTACGGGCGTACGACCTGGTCCAGCGCATCAACACCGCCCCCACTGTGGACGAAGACGCGAAGAAGGTGCTGTTCGGGCAGGACGCCAGCACCGTGCGGCGCTGAAACCGCCAGCGCCTTCCAGCAGCGGCTTCAGACCCGGTCGCTGCGCGCCAAGTGGCTTTCCAGCCTGCGCAGCGCGCCGGTCAGCGCGAGCGTCATGATCCAGTAGGCCAGGGCAATCGCCAGATACGGCTCCCAGTAGCGCGAATAGGCCCCGGCCACGGTGCGCGCTGCATAGGCCATCTCGGCCAGGCCGATGGCGGAGATCAGCGAGGTGTCTTTCAGCAGCGCGATCGCGTTGTTGCCCAGCGGCGGCAGCATGCGGCGAAAGGCCTGCGGCAGCACCACGTAGCGCATTACCTGCCCGGGCGTGAAGCCCAGCGAGCGCCCCGCATCGGACTGCCCGCGCGCGATCGACTGGATGCCCGCGCGGAACACCTCCGAGATGTACGCGGCGGAATTGAGCGTGAGCGCCACGATCCCCGAGATCAGCGCGCCATGCTCCTGCTTGAGCGTGCGCGCGAAGTCGCCCGTCACCAGCAGGCCCGAGGTCGGATGGATGAACAGCGGCAGCACCGCGAAGTGCATCAGCAGGATCTGCACGAACAACGGCGTGCCGCGAAAGAAGCTCACATACACGGTGGATGGCCACCGCAGCAGATAGCGGCACACCCAGCTCAGCGGCGCATGGCGCGCCTGCGCCAGGCGGGCCAGCGCGAGCAGCAGGCCCCATGTGCCGCCCAGCAGCACGCACACCACCGTCACGCCGATCGTCATCCACGCGCCCTGGATGAACAGGTCCTTGTATTCCACCAGGATGTCCGGCCGGAACCAGCCAAACCACTCAACAGGCTCCATGGCCTCTTCCTCTCATTGGTCGCGTCGGGCGCATAGGCGCCCGCAAAAACGGCCGCAGCGCGGCCGTGGTGTCATGCCGAAAAGCGGCGTGCCGATCAGCGATCAGCGTGGCTTGTATTCCTTGCCGAACCACTTCTTGTAGATCTCGTTGTAGCTGCCATCGGCCCGCACGGCGGCCAGGCCGGCGTTGAGCTTGTCCTGCAGCGCCTTGTCGCCCTTCTTGACGACGATGCCGAAACCCTCGACGGGGAACGCGGGGTCTTCCACCGTCTTCAGCGCGGCGTTCTGCGCCACGCGGTAGGCGATCACACCGTTGTCGCCGATGGCCGCATCCACGCCGCCGCCCGCCAGTTCGGAAATGATGAGCGGCGTGCTCTCGAAGCGCCGGATGTTCGGGCTGGTCTTGCCAAACTCGCGCGAGGCCACGTCGTCCGCCGTGGAGGCATTCACCACGGCGATCTTCTTGCCTGCCAGGTCCTTCAGCGAAGCCACGGAGCTCGCCTTGGGCACGGCGATCAGCTGCTGGGCGGCGAAGTACGGCTCGGTGAAGTCGTAGCTCTGGCGGCGCTTGTCATTGATGGTCACGCCGGAGATCACCAGGTCCACATCGCCGTTGTTCAGCGCCGCGAAAATGCCGCTCCAGGGGGTGTTCACCACCTTGATCTTGAGCGACTGCTTCTTCGCGATGGCGTTGATGATGTCGATGTCGAAACCGACGATCTGCTTGTCCTTGTTCTCGAAGGCGAACGGCGCATAGGTGGCGCTGGAGGCCACGGTCAGCTCGCGGTCCTGCGCGTGGGCAGCCAGCGGAGCGGTCATTGCGGCAGCCAGGCCAAGGCCCAGGGCGAAAAGGCGGCGGGAGATTTGCATGGGGAGATGGGGCGGGAAAGCCCGGAAACAGGACCGGGAAGTATATCGGCCGGCCCCCCGTGCCTTCCTTGCGGTGCCGCCCAACGCCGCCGTCGCACAGGTGACGGCCGCCTTGGCGCCAACCCGCCTAGAGTGCGCCGCATGACCGATACCACCGACCTCCCCGCCCTCACCTGCTTTTCGCTCGCCATCACGGACCAGGTGGCGCATCTGGTGCTGAACCGGCCGGAGGCCCTGAACACCATGCACCCGGCGTTCTGGCGCGAGCTGGACACCGTGCTGGCGCGGCTGCACCGGTCGGGCGAGGCGCGCGCGCTCGTCATCAGCAGCACGGGCAAGCACTTTTCGGCCGGCATGGCGCTGGACACGTTCGGTGGCGCCATCGCCATGGACGACCAGAGCCCCGAAGGCCGCGCCGCCGTCTTCGACCTGCTGACCGACATGCAGGCCACGTTCACGCGTATCGAATCGCTGCGCATTCCCGTGATCGCCGCCATCCACGGCGGCTGCATCGGCGGCGCGGTGGACATGGTGACGGCCGCCTGCATCCGCTACGCCACGCAGGACGCGTTCTTCTGCATCCAGGAGATCAACATCGGCATGGTGGCCGACGTGGGCACGCTGCAGCGCCTGCCCAAGCTGATTCCGCTGGGCATCGTCAAGGAGCTGGCCTATACCGGCCGGCGCCTGCCCGCACCGCGCGCCCTGGCCTGCGGGCTGGTCAACGAACTGTTCGACACGCAGGCGGCGATGCTGGACGCGGCCCTGGCCTGCGCCCGCGAGATCGCCGCCAAGCCGCCGGTCGCCATCTGGGGCACCAAGCAGGCCGTGCACTATGCGCGCGACCACTCGGTGGACGACAGCCTGCGCCAGATGGGCTGGCTGCAGGGCGCGATCTGGAGCAACCGGCATGTGGGCGAGGCCGTGGACGCGATGCGTGGCAGGCGCGAGGGCGCCTTTCCTCCGCTCGCGCCGCTGCAGCGCTTCAGCGATGGAGGGTGAGCGATCGGTCCGCCCGGCCTGCGGGCTGCGACAGGCGGGCCTTTGCTATCAAATTCCATAGCTGCCTGCGCTTGCTGGGCTTGCGCTGCAGCCCATTTCCGCGCTCCGCCGCTCGCTGGCGGGCTATGATGCGTGCTCTTTCCGATCCCGTCTACGCGAGGACGCTGCCATGCCTACGCACATCCCGGCCCTGCCCACCTACACCGACGTCGCCGACGCGGCCCATCGGCTCCAGGGCGTCGCGCACCGCACGCCCGTGGCGCGCTCCAGCACGGCGGACCAGCAGTGCGGCGCCCAGCTCTTTTTCAAGTGCGAGAACCTGCAGCGCATGGGCGCCTTCAAGTTCCGCGGTGCCTACAACACCCTGGCGCAGTTCGACGCCACCCAGCGCGAAGGCGGCGTGCTGGCTTTTTCTTCCGGCAACCATGCGCAGGCCATCGCCCTCTCGGCCCGCCTGCTGGACATGCCCGCCCTGATCGTCATGCCCGAGGATGCGCCCACCGCCAAGATGGCTGCCACGCGCGAGTACGGCGCCCAGGTCGTCACCTACAACCGCTTCACCGAAGACCGCGAAGCCATCAGCCACCGGCTCGCGCAGGAGCGCGGCATGACCCTGGTGCCGCCGTTCGACCATCCGCACGTCATCGCCGGCCAGGGTACCGCCGCCAAGGAGCTGCTCGAAGAAGTGCCCGACCTCGACTACCTGTTCGTTTGCCTGGGCGGCGGCGGATTGCTGTCCGGCAGCCTTCTGGCCGCGAAGGCGCTGGCCCCGGACTGCCAGGTGATCGGCGTGGAGCCGGCCGCCGGCAACGACGCCCAGCAATCGCTGCGCGCCGGCCGCATCGTGCGCATCGACACGCCCCACACCATCGCCGACGGCGCGCAGACCCAGGCACTGGGCAGCATCACCTTTCCCATCATCCAGCGCGACGTGGCCGACATCGTCACCGCCACCGACGAGCAGCTGGTGCAGGCCATGCGCTTCTTCGCCGAGCGCATGAAGATCGTCGTGGAGCCCACCGGCGCCCTCGCCTTCGCGGGCGCCCTGCATGGCGGCGTGGACCTGCATGGCAAGCGCGTGGGCATCATCGTGAGCGGCGGCAACGTCGACCTGGCGCGGTACGCACGCTTTCTGGCAGACTGATCCGCGCCCCGCGCCGCCCCTGGGCGGCGACGCACGCACCTTTTCTTTCCCCTGCCCCCTGCAGACCGGTTTTCCAGCTTTTCACTTTCCCAACAAGAGGCCCCAGCCCATGAGCAATGTCCACGTCATCACCCATCCCCTGGTCCAGCACAAGCTGACCCTGATGCGCAAGAAGGACGCCAGCACCAACAGCTTTCGCCGCCTGCTCGGCGAACTCAGCACCCTGATGGCCTACGAGGTCACGCGCGACATGCCGCTGCAGGACGTGCAGATCGAAACCCCGCTGGAAACCATGACGGGCCAGGTGATCGACGGCAAGAAGCAGGTGCTCGTGTCCATCCTGCGCGCCGGCAACGGCTTTCTGGACGGCATGCTCAACGTGATCCCGGGCGCCCGCGTGGGCCACATCGGCCTGTACCGCGACCCGCAGACACTGCAGCCGGTCGAGTACTACTTCAAGATGCCGTCCGAAATGGAAGAGCGCGACATCATCGTCGTGGACCCCATGCTCGCCACCGGCAACTCCGCCGCGGCCGCGGTGGACCGCCTGAAGAAACTCAACCCCCGCTCGATCAAGTTCGTCTGCCTGCTGGCCGCACCGGAAGGCGTGGCCACCTTGCAAAAGGCCCATCCCGACGTGCCGATCTACACCGCCGCGATCGACCGCGAACTGAACGACCACGGCTACATCCTGCCCGGGCTGGGGGATGCCGGGGACCGGATCTTCGGGACGAAATAGCCTGGTCTTTGATTGCGCGGGGCTTTGAACGGAAATCTCGCTTGTACATCGCTTGGCTCATCGACTCCGACAAACAGTTTTCGGTGTTTTGACCTGAAATCTCGCCCATGCCGAAGTTTTGATTGCCTGTATTGCTATTTTTTTGATAGCAATTCTTGTCTATTAGCCATGCCACATCGATCAGCGCGGTGCGGCCCGGTTGGCCCGGGCCGCACCACTCCTCACTTCCAGTTCGCCGCCAGCACCGACTCCAGCCCACTCTGGTAGTTGGCTGGCAGCGTCGTCTGCCCCGCCGCGGGCGGCGAGAACGACGCCATGGCCTGCACCAGGTTTTGCACCTGGCTGTTGGTGAGGCTCTTGCCGTCCCCCGCGTCGAACCGCTCCACCTGGTTCTTGGTACCGGAATACCAGTCGGTCACCATGAATTTGTCGTTCGTGCCGATGACGCTCACCTCCAGGTTGTTTCCTGACTTGCGGAACCACAGTTGGCGCGACGAGATGTCATTGGCGAACTTCGCGATGTCCTGGTTGCCGCTGGTGGTGTCGTTCTCCTGGATCGTGTCGAGGCCGTAGCCTCTGCCGAGCCAGTAGGTGTCGTTGCCCAACCCGCCGACCAGCGTGTCGGCCCCGGCCGCGCCGTCCAGGTAGTCCGCGCCCGCGCCGCCGGTCAGCGTGTTGGCGCCCGCGTTGCCCAGCAGCCGGTTGTTCAGCGCGTTGCCGGTGCCGTTGAGCGCGGACGATCCCGTCAGCGTCAGGTTCTCCACGTCGCTCCCCAGCGTGTAGGCGATGGAGGACTCCACGGTGTCCGTGCCGCCGTTGGCGCCTTCCGTCACAGTGTCGCTGGCGTTGTCCACCACGTAGACGTCGTCGCCTGCGCCGCCGCTCATCGCGTCCGCACCTGCGCCACCGTCCAGCCGATTGGCCCCGCTGTTGCCCGTCAGGGTGTTGGCCAGGGCGTTGCCGGTGCCGTTGATGGCGGCCGTACCGGTCAGCGTCAGGTTCTCCACGTTTGCCGCCAGGGTGTGGGTGATGGAAG